>JALOPT010000105.1 GCA_025453715.1 Methanoregulaceae archaeon
ATCTTTTTGAACTTGGTTTTGGGAAAAATACCGGGTTCGGACTCCATCTTTCACGTGAGATCCTGGCAATTACCGGTATAACAATAATCGAGAACGGCGAGCCAGGCAGGGGTGCAAAATTTGTGATAACCGTTCCAAAAGGGAGCGCCCGCCTGAAAGAGACCAGATCGGACTATAATTTTTAATGTCCCAACAGGGTTATTTTTCTAAAAAGACCGCTTTCACACATTCATGCCCCCTATTCCCACCAATCCGTGGCAGCCGGGGAGCCAGGACCCCCGAGATTCCTGCTCCCGCAATATCCAAATAATTACGGGTAGAACCCGGATACATGAAAGTCCTGATCGCCATTGCACCTGAAAAATTCCGGGACGAGGAGCTCAATGAGCCGGTCGCTGCATTGCAAAAAGCTGGAATTGCCTTTGATATCGCATCCACCCGTAAAGGGTCCTGTATAGGAATGCTCGGAGCAAAAACAACCGCCACCACTTCGTTTGAAGAGGTCAATCCGGAAGAATACGACGGCCTTATCATTATTGGCGGGTCAGGCTCACAGGCCCACCTCTGGAATGACGAAGTCCTTGTTCACCAGGTAAAAATATTACAGAGATCGGGAAAACTGATTGCTGCGATCTGTCTTGCCCCTGTTGTTCTTGCCCGTGCAGGAGTGCTAAGGGGGAAAAAAGCCACCTGGTTTGAGAGTACCATGTCAGATTTCGAGATGAAAAAAGGTGGTGCAGTCCTTACAAGGGCCCCTGTTGTCACCGACGGCCGGGTAGTTACTGCAAACGGCCCTCTGGCTGCAAAAGAATTTGGCGAGGCACTCGTGAAGAACCTTGCTGCCCCGGGTAGGTAATATGGAGACCGGGACTACAGGTACTTTCCCGGATTCCCCGTTTCCAGGCCCCGGCCATCTTTGCATGCTGTAAGGTTTCCCGGAAAGGAGATACCCATGAGATAAAGTTCACTTTTACCCGGGCGTCCCATAGGGACGTTTCAACCCGTCATCAGCATGCTTTATCTGGTTTCAGCCCGCGAGTATGATGCATGGAAGATTTCATTAAGCTGTGTTACCGGACAACCTGCTACCACTGCCAAAAGGACGTCGACCAGAACATTACTGCCGTCCCAAATGGCGCACAGGTTGTCTGTGGCAACTGCAGGGCAACGAGGGCGTATGTCCCGGTAATTGAAGAGATCAGTAAGAAGGGGGACTATGTCAAACCAGGATGCTACGATATCTGGAACCTGGTATCCACGGCATTATGCCGGCAATGCAAGGTGAACGGCCCCCACGATATCACGATCGGTTGCAGGAATTTTACGGTCCGTTGCAGGAACTGCGGGTTCACGCATCTCTTCCGGTTCAACCTCGAGTATGTTGACGACCCGGTGGAGTCTGCGGTATAACCGGACCCTTAAAACCTTTGATATTGTGACTGGTACATGGGGGGCATAAACTGGAAAACAGGGGAGTTATTTTCCGGTAGTCCCTTCGGATACCAGGAGAATACCTGGTACCCTTGCATAAGCAGGGGTATTCGGGCGCAAAAAAATACCTGTTCGATCAGTTCCCCGATAATGCTTACGTTCCGGTGACTTCCCCGTTTCAACGCCCATAGCCAACATCTAAATCGATATACTTTTCATTACCTCGTATGGTCACGTACGAAGATATCGTCCATGCAAAAGAGGTCATAGCACCCCATATCATCCGTACCCCACTAATTTATTCGCCAACTTTTTCCGGTTTAACAGGTGCCAATATTTTTCTGAAACTCGAGACGCTTCAGAAAGCAGGTTCATTTAAAGTCCGTGGGGCAACATACCGGATACTTAACAATAAAAGCGGGATTGGTGAGGCGGGGGTAATCGCTGCTTCGGCAGGGAACCATGCACAGGGTGTGGCAGTCGCCGCCCGCATGGCAGGAGTTCATGCGACCATCGTGATGCCAACCCATGCCTCGCTGAGTAAACAGGCCGCAACAAAGAGTTATGGCGCTGAAGTAATCCTGAAAGGGGAGAACCTGCAGGAATCTATAGAAGTCGCATTGTCGCTCGCACGTGAAGGGGCATTATTCATCCACCCTTACGATGACCCTGATATCATCGCTGGACAGGGTACAATCGGGATTGAAATACTGGAAGACCTCCAGTCCGTAGATATTATCCTTGTGCCTGTAGGGGGTGGAGGCCTGATAAGCGGTATCGCGACTGCCGTGAAGGCGAGACGGCCCGCAGTACGGGTAATCGGGGTGCAATCGGCTGCCTGCCCTTCCGCGTATGATGCCGTACTGGGATCCAAAATGGTGACGGTTATTCCCGGGCAGTCGGTAGCTGACGGAATACTTGTACCAAAGGTAGGGACACTGACCCTTCCGGTCCTTGAATCGCTGGTGGATGAAATAATTCTAGTACCTGATGAAGAGATAATCGATGCCATGCTGCTCCTGCTCGAACGAAAAAAAATCCTTGCAGAGGGTGCTGGTGCAGTCACAGTTGCAGCCCTGCTTAATAGTCACGCAGCTATTCCGGAAGGGAGTAATGTGGTGCTGGTCATATCAGGGGGGAATGTCGATACCCCGTTGCTGGCGAAGATCATTAACCGTGGCCTTGTGCGGAAAGGACGGGTCATGCATATCTCAGTCCGCCTGCGTGACGTTCCGGGATCGCTTGCCGGACTCATTTCGCTCATTGCACGCTGCGAGGGAAATATCATCCATATCGAACACCGGAAAGATGATCCTGAATTACCTCTCGAGATGGTTATGGTAGACATTGAAATTGAGACAAGGGGGCCGGAACACGTGCAGGAAATCAGTCAAAAAATCCGGGATGCGGGTTTCATATCATGATACGTCCACCAGCAAACCTCGTAAAAAGGGAGTACCAGAACAGAGTTTCTGGTGGAGGACCCTGTTTCCGGACTGTCAGTTTGCCAGTATTTTACTAGGAGCCGGTTCAGATGATCTGTATACACGCCAGGACCAGGGTAAGCCACGGAAGTTCCCTGGCAGGATTTCGGGTATCACAATGACGTCTAATTCAATGAAACGAGGTTTTTTCCTCATCCAGGTGGCACTCTGTCTTACCATTATCGGAATGCCGGTAATTGCTGACCAAACGACAGGGGCATATACAGGCACAGGCACCCCAGGTCTGAAACCCGCAGAACGTGACCTTACGGGAGAGGATATCTCTTTCAACCCGGTGATATTATACGGTTCACCTTCCGAGACTGCCAAGTTCACTATGAAACAGGATATGAGTACTGCTTTGTACACCATGGTTGCACCAATAAAGATTCCAGAATTTTCAGGTACTGCCATGACATTCAGGCCGGACCGGTTATCAGGATATAAAACGGATCCATCTTTGTACAACACGCTGCTGGATAGTTTCAGGGCAAATCCCCGTTCGACCCTGTCACCACCAGGTGGTAACACCCCACTTTATTGCAGCGGAGGTTATTGAGCACTATCAATGCCTGACCATTTCCCGAGCAAACCTTTTTTATTCCATTAACAAGGCTGCTGCTAAAAATTATCTCAGTATTCGGGCGACCATCCTTGTGTTCAATACATTTATTGTGAATAGTCGCAACTGTTGATTACTGTCCGGTACAGGGGTCCCGGATGTCCCCGCAGGTGAGTCTGTCTATGCAGCCTATCAGCCCGAAAAAATTAATGGTTATTGATATCTGTATTATCATCAGCACCATTTGTGCTATTTTTATCACGTGGTGGAGCCTTTCACTTGGTATTTACGACGTATTTCCGTTCTTTTACATTATCCCGCTCGTCCTCATTGCTTTTGCACACCCGAAACTCAGCATTTACGGGACAGTCCTGCTGGGCTGGGTATACCTGGTCCTTGTCTTTATGTTCGGGTTACCAGATGCCCGGGTCTACACGATCGCTACCATCTGGTTCTATATTTTTGTCTCTCTCGGGGTACTCATCTCGACCTATTCAAAGGCGTACCGCAGGGAGGGAGAGAAAAATTGCGGCTTATATTACAATTCTCAGGCAGGTGCATTCAGTTACGATAAAATCAGCCTGAAAATCAACAACGCTAACCAGAAATTCTGTGCTATCGTAGGGTACAATTGCGAGGACCTGAAAAAAAAAGCACTCCGGGATATCATCCCGGATACGGATGCCAGGGAGAAATTCTTAGCCCAGATCTATAACCAGCACCGGATCAGGGACATTGAAGTGGGCCTGCTGGCTGCCGATGGTTCCCTTCGATGGGCACTGGTTTCCGCAGTCGATTGTGAAACCCGGGTAATCATCTGCACGGTTGTTGATATTACTGAACAAAAGCAGGCCCAGGAGGCCCTGTTCCAGGCTAATAAAAAACTTAACCTCCTCAACAACGTAACAAGGCATGACATCCTCAACCAGCTGACGGTGCTCATTGGGTATCTCGAGCTCTCACGCGATGATGCAACAGACCCCCAACTGCTCACGTATATTTCAAAGGAGGAACAGGCCGCAGAGGCGATCAAAAAGCAGATCCTGTTCACCCGCGATTACCAGAATATCGGGGTCCATTCACCCGGCTGGTACAACATCTGGGAAATAGTGTCGCTCGCTCTTGCAGCGATTGATGTGACCGGAGTGAGGGTTACCGTAGATCTACCGCCTGTTGAGATTTATGCCGATCCCCTGCTTGAAAAAGTGTTTTACAACCTGATTGAAAATTCGATTCGGCACGGGGAACATGTAACAGAAATTGCCATCAGGTCTGTTGAAACTCCGGAGGGGCTCATCCTTGTCCTTGAAGACAATGGTGCAGGAATTCCTGTAACCGAGAAAGAGAAAATATTCCGGAGGGAATATTTTAAAAATACCGGTTTTGGCCTGTTCCTGGGCAGGGAGATCCTTGCAATCACAAACCTTACCATACAGGAGAACGGAGTCCCGGGGAGCGGTGCCAGGTTTGAGATTTTTGTACCTAATGGCGCCTTCCGTTCCGGGAGAGAGAACGGGGCTCTCTGAAGAGGATATTTCCTTAATATCGAAGGTTACCAGGAAAAGTCCAAAGTTGAAATGAGATCCGGGTTAGGGCATTCACCCCCTGGGGTACCCCCGGCCGGTGAGGACTTCCCTGATCTCATCAAGGATAACCGGATCATCTATGGTCGGCGGGACTGAAAATGGCACGCCGTCTGCAATCTTTTTAATAGTCCCCCGGAGTATTTTGCCGGAACGGGTCTTTGGCAGCCGTTTAACCACGGATACTTCCTTGAACGATGCAATAGGTCCTATCCTCTCTCTCATCATCAGGACAAGCTCCCGCTCGATCTCAGCCGGGGCACGGGAACGCCCTGACTTCAGGACAATGAACCCTACAGGAACCTCCCCTTTTACCGGGTCGTGCACACCTGTCACCGCACATTCGGCAACATCGGGATGACTGGACAGCACTTCCTCCATTGCCCCGGTAGAGAGCCGGTGACCGGCAATATTGATAATATCGTCAGTCCTCCCCATAATCCAGAGGTACCCTTCCCGGTCTATGTACCCGGCATCAGACGTGTAATAGTAACCGGGATAGGTTGAGAAGTACGTCCTCACAAAGTCAGTATCATTCTGCCACAGGGTCGTCAGGCAACCGGGGGGGAGCGGGGAATGAATCACGATATTGCCATTCTGCCCAGGGGGCACCGGTTTCCCTTCAGTATCAAAAACACGGATATCATATCCCGGCACGGCTTTCGTGCAGGAACCGGGACGGACCGGGAGTAATTCAATCCCTGCACAATTGGCACCGATTGACCAGCCGGTCTCAGTCTGCCACCAGTGGTCAATCACCGGTATGCCAAGCTGTTCTTTTGCCCACGTAAGGGTATCAGGGTCACACCGTTCACCGGCGAGGAACAGCATACGGAGAGAGGATATGTCATATTTACGAAGATACTCAGCTTCGGGATCTTCCCTTC
>JALOPT010000106.1 GCA_025453715.1 Methanoregulaceae archaeon
ATGAAACAAATCGGGGTCCTAGTGGCGGTTCTCCTCGTTATCATACTGTTCACCGGATGCACCTCCAATGTACCTGCCACACCAGCACCACAGCCACGGGCAACCGGACCTGAAATAACGACAGTAGCGGAGATTGCCCTGCCCTCAACCATAGCTCCACAGGAGGCACTTACTATCCCCGATAATGTGACCCGGGTTAATACAATGGATCATGATGTTTTTTTCCTTGACCCCGTGAAGAATTACCACGTGGGGGACAACATTACCGTTCATGGGACAACCATTCTCTCTGCAGGCAACCCTCTCCTGGTCGAAGTGGTCTCATCCTCGTTTGGTCCTTTACCAAAGGGCAGCCGCCAGGCATTCACCGGGGTATCAGGAATTGCAACCGTGAAAGAAGGGACACCTGGCGGGCCGAATACATGGACATTTTCTTTTCCAACTGACGGGTTTACCGAAGATACCTATATTGTCACCGTATCAGGTATTACCATCGATGTCCGGGACAGCACCACCTTCCTCCTGGAGCCACGTATGTAAATGTTGCATCCAATCGTCACAGGCCGGTGTGACAGGTCTCACCCAAGGGAGGCCCCCCCGCTTAGCCTGTTTTCTCCCGCAAAGGAGATGTAGGGAGGACACACTATCTAACCATTACATAGTATGGATCCTGTGATTGAGGCCGTAGACCTGGTCAAGCAGTTTGGTTCGTTTATGGCGGTGGATACCATCAGCTTCGCTGTCAGGCCTGGCGAGGTATTCGGGTTCCTCGGGCCAAACGGCGCAGGGAAGACCACCACGATGAAAATTATCCAGTGTGCCTCCCCGAGGACCTCAGGTTCCCTCCTTGTTTTCGGTATGGACCCGGGCACTCATAGCCGTGAGATCAAGGAACTGATCGGGGTTGTCCCGCAGGAGACAAACCTTGACACCGAGTTCTCCACCTATGAAAATCTCCTGGTATACTCCCGCTATTTCGGAATACCAAAAGAGATCGCCTGCGAAAGAGCTGAACAACTCCTTGAATTTGTCCAGCTGACCGAAAAACGTGATGTTAATATCGAAAAACTCTCGGGCGGGATGAAGCGGCGACTTATCCTCGCGAGGGCCCTCGTGAACCAGCCTAAACTACTCATCCTCGATGAACCAACGATAGGGCTGGACCCTCAGGCGAGGCACCTGATATGGGAAAAACTGAAACTCCTGCGGTCACAGGGGAATACTATTGTCCTTACGACACATTACCTCGAGGAGGCTGAGCGGCTCTGCGACCGTCTTGTGATTATGAATAATGGCACGATTCTTGTTGAAGGATCTCCTGCAGAACTCGTCCGTGACCATGTAGGAAGCGGGATCGTTGAAGCTGAACATTCACCGGGTGTAGTAGCGTGCCTCAATGATTTGGGTATTCACTATGACGTAGCGGGGGATATGGTACAGGTTGTTACTGACAACCCGCGGGCGGTTGCCCAGGAGCTCCTCTCGAAATGTGATGCGAAGAGGGTGCTGGCAAGGGCGGCAACTCTCGAAGACGTATTTCTCAAGCTTACCGGCAGGGGGCTTCGGGAATGATCAGGGATTTATTCGCAATTCCCCACATCACCGGGAACGCCTGGACAGTCTGGCGTCGCAACCTGGATGTGTTCCTGAAAACCTGGCGGGTCAACCTTGTACCGCCCTTTGTTGAGCCGTTCCTGTACCTTATCGCACTTGGGTTCGGGCTTGGTGGATTTGTAGGATATATCGGTGACGTCCCCTACATTGACTTTATTGCCCCTGCAATTGTCGCCGTCTCCATAATGAATTCGGCATTTTTTGAGTGCACCTATGGCTCCTATGTCAGGATGTATTACGGGAAAACTTTTGATGCAATCATCGCAACACCGGTTTCCATCGAAGAAGTGATTACAGGAGAGCTGCTCTGGGGTGCGACGCGGAGCATGATTTACACGGGCCTCATGCTCCCTGTCCTCGTCCTGTTCGGTGTGGTGGATTTACCCACCTCTCTGCTCCTCATCCCCTTCGCATTCCTCGGGGGTCTCCTGTTTGCCTGCATTGCAATGTGCTTTACCGCGGTAACTCCGAGTATCGATGCCCTGAATTACCCCTCGTTCCTGTTCATTACACCGATGTTGCTGTTTTCAGGGACCTTCTTCCCGTTAACAGTCCTCCCGCCAGCCCTGCAGGTATTCGCGTACGCGGTCCTCCCGCTCACCCACGTGGTTAGTATCTGCCGGGGAATCACGCTTACCCTGTTTACTCCCTTCATGCTTGTCAGCCTGGTATGGATTGCAATTGTTACCACGGTCCTCTTCCTCCTGTCAGTCAGCCTCATGAAACGCAGGCTTGTCGTATAATGTCTGAAGGGTTCGAGGCCTGACGGGATGCAGCGGGATCGAAATAAATGGAGATTCGGGTTTTGCCTTGATTTCGGGATTTAGGAGGTATTAAATGGATCCAATTATCTCCCGGAAATCCGGGATGGCAGCCCGTTCAAGAGCCGGTCCCAATCACCCGGTAACGAGATATCCCATACCGTAAATACCCGTGATAAAGAACCAGGGGAGCTGAACTGTGTATACTATCCAGGAGATGCTGCTTGTCGCATTTGCAATCGGTCTAACCGGGGCATTGACCCCCGGGCCTACCCTTATCGCGACCATACGCGCATCTGTTGAATACGGCTGGTATGCAGGACCACTCATCACTGCGGGTCACTGCCTCGTTGAATTTATTGTTTTTATCCTGATCCTTGCCGGCCTTATCGCGGTCGCAGGCCAGTACTCATGGGTGATCGCCACTTTCGGGGGTATCGCACTCGTTATTTTCGGGATCCTGACAATCATCGGGAGCCGCACCATTAGCCTTTCAGGATCGATGAGATGTAGTCCGGGTGAGGTCAACCCTGCCTGTGGACCTTCCGGAGGCCATGGAATCGGGCAGTTATTTTTTTCAGGGGTACTTACAAGTATCGCAAACCCGTATTTCTGGGTCTGGTGGTTGTCCATTGGAAGCGCGATGGTGGTGGCCGGGCTTGAAGGGGGCCTTGTTCTCGGTGCTGCCTTCCTTGTCGGGCACTGGGTTGCCGATATTACCTGGTATACTATTATATCTGTCACCGTTCACCGGGGAAGGGCGGTGCTTTCGGACAGGTGGTACCACGTGATAATCGCGGTGTGCGGGGCATTCCTGGTCGTATTTGGCCTGTGGTTCTTTTCTGTTGCGATTTCCCGGTGACAGGACAGAAAGAGGAGAATATTTTAAAAAAACAGATTGGATAACAGGCTGCTTTGCATAATGGTAAAACGGAACACTGATGAACGGAGGTGGTTTTACCCCATCCCCGCCTCACCAGGTCTGTTCATGGCGTTCCGCATTGAAGAGGCATACTTTTTCAGGGCATCCACCATGCATTCCTGGTCATCCATGTTTTCTTCAATAATCGCAACGATTGCACTTCCGGCAATGGCTGCGTCCGCCCCGGCCCTGGCAATACCGGCTGCATGGTCAGGGGTTGCGATACCGAAACCAACAGCCAGGGGCATAGTGGTTTTTTCCCGCACAGAACGGACGAGTGCCGTCGCCCCGGGCGGCAGGGCAGTTAAGACCCCGGTAACTCCCATGTGGGAGACGAGGTAGAGAAATCCCTGCGCATTTTTTAAAATCCGTTCAAATCGTTCCGGAGAGGTCGTCTCACAGACCATGAAGATCTGGTCAATTCCGGTCTCTTTTGCCACCTTCATGACAGGGCCGGACTCCTCAACAGGCATATCAGCAATCAGTATGCCATCTACACCGGCCCCCCCTGCATCACGGTAGAACCGGGGGATCCCGTAGTGATGGACAATATTGTAATAGGTCAGCAAAACAACCGGTACTGTTGAAAAAAGCCGTATCCGGCGGACCAAGGTAAAAACCATTTCCGGCGTCATACCTGCACCAAGGGCACGGCAATCCGCCCTCTGGATCGTTGGCCCATCGGCCACCGGATCTGAGAACGGAACCCCTAATTCGATAATATCTGCTCCGCCTTCAATCAAGGCCCTTGCTGCAGCAACGGATCGATCGAAATCCGGGTCACCTGCCACCGTAAATGCGATGAACAACGGCCTGCCGGCAGACAGAAAGGTCTCTCCAATCCTGTTCACGATACGTCCCCCTGCAGAGCTGCCACCGTGGTGACATCCTTATCTCCCCTGCCTGAAAGGTTAATGACGACGATATCATCCCTGCTGATTTCACCCTTCATCCTGAGCGCCGCAGCAACCGCATGGGCAGACTCCATTGCAGGAATTATTCCCTCCTTCCTTGAGAGATAACGGAATGCAGTAAGGGCCTCGTCATCATTCACCGCGATATATTGTACCCTCTTCAGGTCCTTGAGCATGCTGTGTTCCGGACCAACCCCAGGGTAATCAAGGCCTGCAGAAATGCTGTGCGTCCCTGCGATTTGCCCGTTTTCATCCTGCAGAAGGTACGAGAATGCGCCGTGAAGCACACCAGGCGTCCCCCCGCAAAGCGTGGCGCCATGTTCCCCAGTCAGGAGGCCGTGACCTCCGGCTTCCGCACCGGTCATTGTAACATGGTCCCTGATGAACGGGTGAAACAACCCGATGGCGTTCGACCCGCCACCGACACAGGCGATCAGGTGGTCAGGGAGCCTTCCTTCCACTTTCATGGACTGCTTTCTTACTTCCCGCCCTATAACGGTCTGGAAATCACGGACTATCAGGGGGAACGGATGAGGGCCGACAACTGATCCAATCAGGTAATGGGTATCACTGACGCTCCCAACCCATTCCCGGAGGGCTTCGTTCACCGCATCTTTCAGGGTCCTCGACCCGGTACGGACTGGGATTACCCTTGCCCCCATCAGTTCCATCCGGAATACGTTCAGCCTCTGCCGTGCAATGTCTTCCTCACCCATATACACTTCAACCGGCAGGTTCAGCATTGCCCCTGCAATGGCCGTCGCAACGCCGTGCTGGCCAGCCCCGGTCTCCGCAATCAGCCGCTTCTTTCCCATGTACCTGGCAAGCAATGCCTGACCAAGGGTATTATTCAGCTTGTGGGCACCGCCATGGAGAAGGTCTTCACGTTTCAGATAAATCTTTGCCCCGAGGTCTTTTGACATATTCTTACAGTATGTCAGGGGTGTCGGGCGCCCTGCATAATTTTTCAGATAGTGGCTTTGCTCCCGGACAAAATCCCTGTCCCGGGAAATCTTCAGGTAGGATGCCTCGAGTTCAATGAGGGCTGCCATCAATGCTTCCGGGACATACTGCCCCCCGAATTTGCCAAACCTGCCCGTTTTACCTGTCATCCGGTGCCTCTTTTGCGTTTCGTATAAACCTGCTCACAAGACCCGGGTCTTTTATCCCGGGCCGGGTCTCAACCCCTGATGCCACATCAACGGCGTATGGCCTGACATCTGCTATTGCACCCTTTACATTTTCAGGAGAGAGCCCCCCGGCAAGAATTACGGGGACCTTTGATCGCAGGACCACATCGCGGGCATACGAGGGGTCATAGTGCAGGCCCATTCCATGGCTGTCATCAATAATGACCGCGTCACAATCTTCCGGGAGCGGCTCACCTCTTCCAATCACCCGGATCAGCCTGCTTTCCAGGTCTTTGGGAAATGAAAACGGGTGAGATATCTGGATTGCAGAGGGATGCAACTCCAGCATCCTTGCAATATCATCCATGGATCGGGTATGGCTCACCGCCACGGTTGCGGTAAAAGGGCCGACTGCTTCAAAGATTTCCCTTGCACGTTCCATGCTCACCACCCGCTTTGATACTCCGCCTGAAAACATTACCACCCCTATTGCGTCGGCGCCCGCGGCCTCTGCCTGGACCGCGTCCTCAACGGATGTAATACCGCATATTTTTACGCGAATACAAATCCCTCCAGAACTTTTTCCGGTCGTGCTGATGCCATA
>JALOPT010000107.1 GCA_025453715.1 Methanoregulaceae archaeon
AAACACGACGTGGCCGAATTTTTCATTCGCAACTTCCGCGATTCAGGGGCCCTCGCCCGTGCCGTCATGTTCTTTTCCCTTGCCGATGCGCCGAGTGTGGAGAGGCTCCTTACCCCGCGCGTCGCCCTGACCCTTGCCGAGCACCTGGCCTTTGACTGCGGCCAGCACGTCCTTGTCCTTCTTACGGATATGACGAATTATTGCGAGAGCCTCCGTGAGGTCGGTACGGCCCGCGGCGAGATACCGGGCCGTAAAGGCTATCCGGGCTATCTCTATTCCGACCTTGCCAGCATCTACGAACGTGCAGGTATTATCAAGGGTCTCAAAGGTTCTGTTACTCAGATCCCCATCCTTACGATGCCAGGTGACGATATCACGCACCCGATCCCTGATCTTACCGGGTATATTACCGAAGGACAGATCGTGGTCTCCCGTGAGCTCCACCGGAAAGGTATCTACCCCCCAATCAACGTGTTGCCCTCGTTATCCCGTCTGATGAACCTCGGTATCGGGAAAGAGCATACAAGGGAAGACCACAAGAAGGTGTCTGACCAGATGTATGCAGGGTATGCAGAAGGGAACGACCTCCGTGGCCTGGTTGCCATTGTAGGTAAGGATGCCCTTTCAGAACGTGACCGGATGCTCCTTGAATTTGCTGACCTCTTTGAGGGCCGGTTTGTCAAGCAGGGATATGATGAGGACAGGACAATCGTGGACACGCTTGATCTCGGCTGGGACCTTCTCTCAACCTTACCCGTTGAGCAGCTCACCCGTATCGACAGGGACCTCATCAACAGGTATCATCCCAAATTCAAAGCCGGGGCAGCAAAGGAGTAACGTCACATGGCGCTGCGAGATATTAAGCCAACACGTTCAGAACTGATCAGCCTTAAGCGGCGGATTGCACTCTCCGAGCGTGGCTATAAAATTCTCAAGATGAAGCGTGACGGACTGATCCTTGAATTTTTCAAGGTTCTTGCGGATGCAAAAGACAGCCGTGGAGAACTGCTGCAGAAATACCAGCGGGCGGTCGAGAGCATGGCACTTGCCAACACAGTCGAAGGGGCAATCGGGGTGAAATCCGCTGCATTCTCAGTTAAGGAGGTACCCCAGATCACCCTCCTGTCAAAAAACATCATGGGGGTCGTCGTGCCGGATATCGAGTCATCGAAGGTCAGAAAGAGCCTTGTCGACCGGGGGTATGGTATCCTGGGTACCACCTCGATTATCGATGAAACCGCTACCTCTTTTGAGGAGCTTGTTGAAGCGATCATTGAGAGTGCAGAGATAGAGACCACGATGAAAAGGCTCCTTGATGAAATAGAGTCCACCAAGCGCCGGGTTAATGCCCTTGAATTTAAGGTTATCCCCGAACTCAGCGAGGCACGGGACTTCATCAAGATGCGTCTCGATGAGATGGAAAGAGAAGAGCTCTTTCGCCTGAAGAAGATCAAGGCCAGGACCAAAGCATAATTGTAACCATGAGGTGCAGATGCCAATCGGCACACTAAATGAACTGGGAACTGATGGGAAAACGGTCCTGCTCAGGCTCGATCTCAATTCCCCCATCGATCCCACGTCAAATCTTATTCTCGATGATAAACGGTTTCGCGAACATATACCTACGGTACAGGCCCTCAAAGGAAGCAGGGTCGTAATCGTAACGCACCAGAGCCGTCCTGGAAAAAAGGATTTTACGACCCTCGAAGCCCACGCTGAGAAACTATCGCAGATGCTCGGGCGTTCTGTTTATTATATCGACGATATTTTCGGAAGCTCGGCACGGGATGCTGTCAGGAATATGCGTTCGGGAGAAATTGTAATGCTTGAGAATGTCCGGTTCAATGCTGAAGAGAACCTGACGTTAAAACCTGAAGAAGCAAAAAAAACCCACCTGGTACGTAAACTTGCCGGGATGGGGGACCTGTTCATTAACGATGCCTTCGGGACAGCACACCGCTCGCAGCCTACTGTTGTCGGCCTTCCGCTGGTAATGAAATCTTTTGCGGGTCTCCTGATGGAAAAAGAGGTCTCAACATTAAGCAGGGTATTTATGGGTGCGCCAAAACCCGTATGCATGGTCCTTGGTGGCACCAAGGTTGACGATTCGATGGCGGTTGCCCGTCATGTCCTTGAGCATGGGATTGCGGACGAGGTAATGGTAATCGGGGTGGTCGCCAATGTATTTCTCATTGCACAAGGATTTGATATCGGTTCCCCCTCTACACAGTTGATCCACCAGCTGAAGTATGATAAGGAGATAGCGCATGCACGGGATCTCCTTGAACGCTTCCGGGAGAGGATTATCGTCCCGGACTGGGTAGCAGTCCGCGAGGGTAACAGGCGTGTGGAATTTCCCGTCAGCGCCATACCCCGGGATGTCCCTGTCCTTGATCTTGGAATGGATGCCATCAGCACGCTCTCTAAACAATTAAAGGCCGCTGGGACTGTCGTATTCAATGGCCCGGCCGGAGTATTCGAGGAACCTGATTTTGCCACGGGAACATATGAACTCCTGAAAGCCGCATCGAAAGTGGATTTCTCAGTTGTCGGGGGAGGACATACCGCTGCGGTAATTGAGAAGCTCGGGCTTGAGAAGCACTTTACCCATATCTCAACGGGTGGCGGTGCCTGCATTGAGTTCCTGACCGGGAAAAAACTTCCTGCGGTAGAAGCACTTGAGTCATCAAAACAGTTATTTGGATAATAACTTTTTGTGATTCATCATCCGGAATCCTCAACACATTTTTGTTTGTTAAATCAGGAGATTATTATATCCGGTTAGATAATCCTGTCATTTTGAGACATTTCAACCGTCCAGACACCCTCATAACTGAGGCTGATGTAACGGCGGGGGCAATCCCCCCGGGAGCGTCTGATTTTTCAATTCTAACAACATTTTTTGAATTGGTTATGTTTCAGAAAAAAACTGGGTGGCGTTTGTTGACTAACCACGTGACTTATTTCCCGCATTAAAAACCAGGTCGAATTTCTTAAGTACGATTTAGCCTGGTTGGATTTAAAAAGCAAATAAAAAAATGGAACATTTGAAAAATTGCTCTAAAAAAATTAAAAAATTATGATATAAGGTTCATCGCCGCGAGTAATTGGTTGGTTGCCCCCATATTACTCTGGTAACCGATATTCGCACGGTTATATGCGTCATTTGCACTATACCAGTCACCAGCCAATGCGTAATCTGACGATGAGATGTAGGTATCGGTGTTCCTTTGAATTGCATTCAACGTTGAAATCAATACATTAAGGGTAGCTACCTGCTGGGGCGGGGCTGTTTTAAGGGCATTTGAATAGTCTTCCTGGGCATTCACATACAGATTTTTAGCTGATGTAAAATTCTGTTTAGCACTGAAAACAGCGTTGGTCTCAGCATTATAATTCGACCTTATGGCAAGTGCGGGGATCAACAAGGTTTTTCCACTTTCAACCGCTTTTTTTGCATTGTTTACCTTATCCGTGCCGGCCTGAATGTAATCCAGGTATGCATACGCAGAAGTTGGCACCGGAGTAATGACTGTTGGTGCAGGGGTTGGCTGAACAATTTCCGGGGTCGGTTCCGGAGTAGGCTGAATTGTGGGCTGTGATATTGGAAGGGTACGGGAATAGACCGAGTAGGAGAAGACGAGGGCTACGAGGCAGACAGCGATAACGATAACAATAGTTATTATCAGGTTTGGTGATAATTTCATAATAAATAGATATTTATACTACTTCTTTAATCTTTTGTAAAAAACGGGTTTGAGGGAAGTGATTTCGTATAGGCCTGCCACAAAATATGGATTTTTTCATTATACAATAAAGTGATTTTGGTGTCCTGCATGAATCGATAATTTCTTTGAGTATCACTGCCTTAATGTCCGGCCGTACTCCTAAAAGTTACTTTTGCTGGTTATATTGAAAACGATCTCTGGAACTATTTCTCAAAACTGAAAGGGGGGTCCCCTTATTTGTTATCAGGGGTCAGGATCAGACCGCCATAATTTTTAGTAGGGTAATCATTATGGATAATATGCGCACTCAGGTATTTTTCCTGATTTTTGCACTCCTCTTGTGTTCAGTACTGGGAAGCGGCTGCATGAACATGGTACCCGGGGAGGTAGCGTATAAATCCGGATTATTAACATTCACGATCAGGAGCGGTGAAGCCATTCCTGATGGGGTACTTGAAGTCGCGATCTTCCGGTTAGAGGACTTCAAACAGGTCGAAATTTCAAGGAATGCCGATATTTATCCACTTATGGCCGGGGATAATGAAGTTGCTATACCAATCGAACTCCAACGTGGAAATTACCGGTGTTTCATCTATACCAGTTCCGGAAATACGCGCTACCCGGTGGTGATCAGGGATTTTGCAATCTGACCTGCCATCTTTGATCAAAGCAGCAAGAGGACTCAGCCCGGCGGATATTGTTGTCAGGAACGCCGAATTATATGACCCGTTTATGTGTGGCTGGGACCTTGTGGATTTTGCAATTAAAGATGGAATTGTACTCGGGACAGGTAATTATTCCGGGAACCATGAGATAGACTGCAAAGGAGCACGGGTTGTTCCGGGATTGATAGATTCCCATGTCCATATTGAGAGCTCCCTGCTTTGTCCCGCAGAGTACGCCCGTCTTGTAGCCCGGCATGGAACCTCAACAGTGATCGCTGACCCGCATGAAATCGCCAATGTACTGGGAAAAGACGGCATAGAATATATGCTCCAGGCATCACGAAACACAGGAATTGATTTCTTTTATATGCTTCCATCCTGTGTTCCATCAATGTCCGGGGATACCGGTGGTGCAATCCTTGATGCATCAGACCTTGGTATGTTTGCTGGCAGGGATGGTGTGCTTGGCCTCGGTGAAATGATGAATATGCCGGGCGTACTATCGGGTGATACCGGGGTAATGGATAAACTAAGGATTTTCCCCCTGGTAGATGGCCATGCTCCAATGCTTGCTGGTAATGACTTAAATGCCTACATCCTTGCAGGACCCGGAAGCGATCATGAATGTACCCGGGCTGCCGAAGCGCGGGAAAAGCTCTCAAAAGGGATGTATATTTACCTTCGCGAGGGCTCAACCGAGAAGAATATCAGGGACCTGCTTCCGGTTGTAACCCCTTGTTCGGTTTCAAGGTGTTCGTTTTCCACCGATGACCGTCACGCGGATACACTTATGAATTTCGGACATATTGATGGTATCATCCGCACGGCCGTGTCAGAAGGACTGGATCTTGAACTTGCGCTCCGGATGGCGACCTTGTCAGGGGCCGAGAGGTTCGGGTTACATGACCGCGGGGCACTTTCTCCAGGCCGGATCGCTGATTTCTCCATCATCGACACCGGGAAAGAATTCTCTGTAAAAAGAACATTCCGGCGTGGAAGAGAGAATCATTTCAGGTTTGTTCCTGCAACGTTGACCGCACCATCGAATATGCACACGACCCTTCCCCGGCCTTCTGACTTTGCGATTAATGGTGAAGGTCTTGCAAGGGTAATTGGTCTTGTCCCTGACCAGATTATTACCCGGGAGCTGCATTTCGAAATACAAAGTACTAAATTACCTGATTATGAACAGGATATTATTAAAACAACTGTTTGCAGCAGGTATTGTCCGGGACTCCATTTGACAGGTCTTGCACATGGGTTTTCTTTTGATTGTGGGGCCATAGCTGGAAGCGTGTCGCATGATGCCCATAATATAATTGCTACAGGGACAAGCGATGAAGAGATTGAAAAAGCGATAGCAGCTGTTGTCTGCCAGAAAGGAGGTCTTGCAGCAGTGATAGGAAACGATGTGACCGTCTTACCCCTCAAAAATGCAGGGCTCATGTCATCCGGACCATACGAAGAGGTAGTTGAACAGCTTGGGCTGCTCCATGCAGCGACCTGTGAGATGGGTGGGATTAATGATCCGTTTATGTATCTTTC
>JALOPT010000108.1 GCA_025453715.1 Methanoregulaceae archaeon
CGTTTGAAGAGATGTCCGGAAAGCAACTGCCCCTTGATCAACTGATTGAATATATCGATGTAGGCGGCCCGGCAATGATCAGGGCTGCGGCGAAGAATTATCGCGACGTAGCAGTAGTGGTGGATCCAAATGATTACCTGCTGGTTGAAAAGGCAGTTTCTTCTGGTTCATTCAGCGCCACCGATCGGATAATGCTAGCCAAAAAAGCTTTTTCACGCACAGCGGCATACGATGCTGCGATAAGTAATTATCTCCACACAGAAGGAAAAGAATTCCCGGACATATTTACAGTCCAGTTCAGGAACGGCCGGTTGCTCAGGTATGGGGAGAACCCTCACCAGTCTGCATGTATCTATGGCAGCACGGGTATCGCGTCTGCGGAACCATTCCAGGGAAAACAGATGTCGTATAATAATTACCTTGACCTGAACGCGGCATCAGGTCTCCTCCACGAATTTGATGAACCCTGTGCCGTGATTGTTAAGCATAATAATCCGTGCGGGGTTGCAGTTGCCGGTACGGTTATTGAAGCATATCGGAAAGCACGTGATACAGACCCGGTATCTGCGTATGGATCGGTCGTGGCACTAAACCGCCCGGTTGATGAATCCCTTGCAAAAGAGTTTTGTGCCACGTTCGTAGAGGTGCTCTGTGCTCCCGGTTTTACCCCTGGAGCACTGGAACTATTAAAAACAAAGGAAAATATGCGGGTCCTCCTCATGCCTGAACCTGTCGTCCAAGATGAAATCAGGACAATTGCAGGTGGTATCGTGGTCCAGCGTACACCACCATACCAGGAACACTGGAAGACCGTATCAGACCGTGACCCTTCTGCGGATGAGATGTCCGCGTTGAATTTTGCCTGGAAGGTTGTCAAACATACCAGGAGCAATGCCATTATCTTTGCAGGCCAGGGAAAAACTATTGGTATCGGGGCCGGACAGATGAGCAGGGTTGATGCGGCAAAGATTGCCATCGACAAGGCCCTTTCCCCGCTTGCCAACTCCGCAGTAGCGTCCGATGCGTTCCTTCCATTCCCCGATACCCTTGAAGTAGCCGTAAAGGCGGGTGCTACAGCGCTCGTTCAGCCCGGTGGATCAATCCGGGATAAAGAGGTTATTGATGCGGCAAATCAGCATAATATCGCGATGATATTCACTGGAATCAGGTATTTCAGGCATTGAATCGTTTTATTCATCTCCTCTTTTCTGGGATATCTTTATATAATGTGACTTTCCAGATTTCAATCATATTAAGGTGAAGTAATGGAACTTGGAAAAACTCTTGGAGATTCTTTTGAGTATGCAAAAGAAGGTCTTGTCGGAAAATGGGCCAGGTGGATACTGCTGATTATCAGTTGTATTGTCTTCCCTCTGATTATGGGGTACGTAATGCGGATATATCGCGGAGTTGTGCCATCCCCGGAACTTGATGAGTGGGGTGGCATGTTTATTGACGGGATTAAACTATTCATTGTTGCGATAATCTACGCTATTCCGATTATTATCGTTGAATTTGCAGTAATTGGAAGTGCTGGTGTAGCTTTCCTGACGACCATGTCAAACCCGATGGCAGACCCGAATGCCGTCATGGCCCTTGTTGGCTCCGTCCTGTTTGGCGTGATCATTCTGATTCTCGTTGCCATTATCATAGAACTAATCGCGATTATTGGAATGGTCCGTTTTGCACGCACCAACAGTTTCGGGCAGGCGTTTAACTTCGGGGCAATATTCGACACTATTGGCCGGATCGGTATCGCCAGTTATATTCTCGCACTGATTGTCCTTGCAATCATAGTCGGAATTATTGAGGTAATCTGCCTGGTAATCCCGTATATCGGCCTCCTGATTTTATTCATACTTCTGCCGTTCATTGTACTCTTCTCTGCCAGGTATGTAACCCTGGTGTACGAGAGCGCTGGTGTAGAGGTATCAACACCTTCATAATTTTTCTGATAGATTGGTAACTTTTTTTAGGAAGAATTCCTGGAGAAATACCAGGTTAACCAAAATAGCGAGCTTGGTTTTCAATTTGTTTTCCAAAGTATTCAATAATCCTGCGCGTTATTGAAAAAAACCCGGCAGAACAATCCAGAAGGACGATTGAGGGTTGATATTCATTCTATTCAGGATACCATTAATTTCCCATACGAACAACTGACCATTCAGAGTGACTGGTATGGATTATGGAAAAATGTTACAGGACTCATATCACTATGCACACGATGCAGTATGGGGAAAATGGGAGCGATGGCTCCTTCTATTGATGAGTATCGTGATATTCCCACTCATAACAGGGTACGTCGCGAAGATTTACCGGGGAGATCAACCAGCGCCCCGGTTTGAGGAGGGCGGGCTCTTTATCATGGGCCTTAAACTCATTTTTGCCATGTTTATCTATGCAATTCCTGTTATCGCAGTGTTCGCGCTCACCCTTATCTATGCTGTGGTCAACTTTATGCCGTACATTATTTCGGATAACCCTGCGTTTATTATCAATAACCCGGAAAAATTTGTTGGTGTCCTGCTGGGCATCGCAGGTGGACTGATTATTACCCTTGTCCTTGCCGTTGTTATTTCTCTCATCTCGACAATCGCCCTGATCAGGTTAGCTAAGGAAGGGAAATTTTCAGAGGCCTTCAATTTCGGGGCTGTCATGCAGACTATCCATTCAATAGGCTGGGGCCGGTACATTGTTGCAATGATCATTTACTGGGTCATCAGCGTTGTTTTATTCGTTCTTATCGGGTTCCTGAACCTGATTCCTGTTATGGGGATGGCCATTTACTGGATTATCTACCTTATTATCATAGTTCCGTACATTGTATTTTCAGCAAGGTACCTCACCCTGGTATACGATAGTGCACCCCCGGCAATCCCAAAAACTCCCGTTGAAACTTCCGGGTAACCAATTGTTTTTCCCTGTGGTATCCGGAAAATTCGGGCTGATGAACTGGAACTGCCTTTTGAATAATAACGGTGTTACCCATTGACGGAATACGGAAAACAAAAAAATTCCGTTTTTTTTCCGGCGATTTTAAATATTCCTGGTTTATAATTTCTATTGTGGTGGAACATCCATGACAGATTGCTTTATTTGTTGAAAAACTGCGCTTTTTTGATACTACCTTACGGGACGGGGAACAAACACCCGGTGTCTCGCTGGAACCGCATGAAAAACTCCAGATCGCGGAAAAACTTTCCTCCATCGGGGTCAATGTAATCGAAGCTGGTTCAGCAGCTGCATCGACCGGAGAATGTGAGGCCATCCGCCTTATATCAGATGCCGGGCTGAGTGCGGAATGCTGCACGTATGTCAGGGCTCTGAAGGGAGATATCGACCTTGCCGCCGATTATGGGGCTGATTCGGTACATCTGGTAATCCCGGTGAGTGATCTTCACATCCAGAAGAAACTCCGGAAGACCCGGTCTGATGTACTAAAGATGGCCTTTGACGCTGTTGAATATGCAAAGGATCGGGGCCTGATCGTAGAATTATCAGGTGAAGACGCTTCCCGTGCGGACCCCGGATTTCTCCTTGAGATTTACGGGGGGGGTGTGGAGCGAGGTGCAGATCGCCTCTGTTTCTGTGATACAGTCGGCCTCCTGACACCGGAGAGGACTGCGGTACTGATCCCACCTTTATGCATTGCACCACTATCCATTCACTGCCATAATGATCTGGGTTTCGCCCTTGCGAATACTGTTACCGCACTGAAGGCTGGTGCGAGTTGCGCCCATGTGACTGTAAACGGGCTGGGTGAGCGGGCGGGTAACACACCATTCGAAGAACTGGTGATGGCGCTGGAGATACTATACAACTACCGGACTTCAATTGTGACAGAGGAGATCTATCACCTTTCTACCCTGGTCTCAAAGCTTACTGGTGTAGCGCTTCCGGTGAACAAAGCTATCGTTGGAGAGATGGCATTTACCCATGAGAGCGGGATCCACGCCCACGGGGTACTTCGTGAGCCCTCGACGTATGAATCAGTTAAACCCGAACAGATCGGTCGTAAACGTCGTATCGTCCTTGGAAAGCATTCAGGTTCCGCATCGGTTGACGCAGCACTGACCGAGATGAATTACAAACCTGAAGAAAAACAATTGAAGGAGATTGTGAAACGGATCAAGGTCCTTGGCGACGAGGGTAAAAGAATTACCGATACAGACCTGATGACCATCGCAGATGCCGTGATGGCGATAGAATGCAGACCAGTCCTCAGGATGAAACAGTTTACCGTGGTGTCCGGTAGTAACGTGATACCGACAGCATCGGTCACGCTCATCGTGCATAATGAAGAAATTACCAGTGCTGCGACCGGGACCGGGCCTGTTGATGCGGCCATGGAAGCTCTTAGAAAATCCGTTGCCGATGTAGCGGATATCAGGCTCGAAGAGTACCATGTAGACGCAATCAGCGGGGGAACAGACGCGCTTGTCGATGTAACGGTAAGATTAAGTAAAGACGGAAAGATAATTACGTCACGAGGCGCCCGCACCGATATTATCATGGCAAGCGTGGAAGCGGTGATCGCCGGAATGAACAGATTATTGAGGGAAGAGAATGAAAACCGGAGCAAAACTCCTGATTGAAGGACTGCAGCGCGAAGGGGTGGAGACGATATTCGGCTACCCTGGCGGTGTAGTATTGCCGATATATGATGAACTCTATGATTCACCATTGCGGCACATCCTGGTACGGCATGAACAGGCAGCCGCCCACGCAGCCGATGGCTATGCAAGGGCAAGCGGTCGTGTCGGTGTATGCCTTGCCACATCAGGCCCCGGGGCATGTAACCTTGTGACTGGTATTGCCACCGCTTACATGGACTCTATCCCCATCGTCGCGATTACCGGCCAGGTCCCGACCTCGTTGCTCGGCAATGATGCATTCCAGGAATCCGATATTACAGGTATTACAATGCCTGTGACTAAACACAACTACCTGGTGAAAAAGCCATTTGATCTCCCCAGGATTATCCAGGAAGCGTTTTATATTGCAGGAACCGGCAGACCGGGACCGGTGTTGATAGATATACCCAAGGATGTGAGTACCGGGACCGTGGAAGCAGATCCCCCAAGGGCGGAGATGGTCACTCTCCGTGGGTACCAGCCGACGTACAAGGGTCACCAGAGACAGATTGATAGGGCTGTTGAACTGATTACACTAGCCGAACGGCCCCTGATTTATGCAGGGGGCGGGGTTGTCCTGTCGAACGCATCGGCTGAACTGGTCCACCTAGCTGAGCAGATGCTGATACCTGTTACAACGACACTGATGGGCCTTGGTGCCATCCCGGGTGACCACCCGCTGAACCTCGGGATGCTCGGGATGCACGGTACTGAGTATGCCAACTTTGCCGTCACCGAATGCGACCTCCTTATCGCAATCGGAGTAAGGTTTGATGACCGGGTAACCGGCAAGCTGGACACCTTCGCACCCCATGCAAAGATTATCCATATCGACATCGACCCTGCAGAGATTGGGAAAAACAAGAAGGTTGATGTGCCGATCGTTGGCGATGTAGGGAACATTCTGGGTGAGATGCTGCATAAACTGCAAAAAACAGGACATTACCAGATTTGGCTTGATAAGATAAAAGGCTGGAAGAAAAAGCATCCTCTGCGCTTTAAGGATGACGGGAAACTCAGGCCCCAGTATATTCTGCAGCAGTTATCCGGACTACTGGAAGGTGAAGGCATTATCGTGTCAGAAGTCGGCCAGAACCAGATGTGGACCGCACAGTACTATTGTTTCCGGAAGCCCCGGACCTGGATAACATCCGGGGGGCTCGGGACGATGGGGTACGGCTTGCCGGCATCCATGGGGGTGCA
>JALOPT010000006.1 GCA_025453715.1 Methanoregulaceae archaeon
CGAAAAGGTGAAGGGAAAAGGCCTGGAGGATATCGTACTCGACCCGACCAGCACGACCTTAAACGGCCTGCTGACCCTCTATACTCAGATCCGTCGCCTGGCATTGAAGAAGAACTTCCGTGCTTTGGGTTATCCCATGCTTTCTTTCCCGAAAAATCCTGAAGGTGCAGCCCAGGCCATCGCCAAATATGCCGGCTTCATCATCCTGAATGAGTTTAGCCCAGACCTGGTTTATCCCCTGCTGGTGTTACGTGAGAATATTTATACCGATCCGCAGAAACCCATCCAGGTGCAGCCGGGTATTTATGAGATCAACAACCCGAAAGCAGACAGCCCGATCCTGGTCACGACAAATTTCAGCATCACGGGCGAATACGAATCAGGTTTTGACACCCCGAAAATAGACCTAATGTACGGTTACCCGAAGGACTGTAGAAGGGGATATCAAAAGATTATTTTCGGGATCGCAACAAAACAGCACGGCGTCCCGCAATTTCTTCAGACATTCTCGGGAAATTTCACGGACCTGCGGGATCTCGGCCTTACCGTTGTGAGATTACATTTTCTGGCTGGTCCTCTCGTGAAGAACAACCAATTCATAATCAGAAACGAGAATAGGTTTTAACTCGTGATAATCAGGCCAGGGCCGAGACTCGAACCCGGGTCGGGGGATCCACAGTCCCCTAGGATAACCAACTACCCCACCCTGGCAAAATATTCCACTAACTTTTGTGATTGAAAATACTTAAGCTAACTGCTTGAGCCTCATACACCCTGAATAAAAAAGAAGGGAAATTTCCTCCAATTATCCCCTGTATCCAGCCGGTAAGGCGGTGCCTGATGGTTATTCATCTCATTGTCCCTCCAATAGTGCCTATACATAGTAATAACGCAACATCCGCCCGGATGCGATAAAAGAGACTATTTAATAATCACTATGCGCTATTACATAGCAGTGAGTGATGAATTGTTGTCTACCTGATGAACCCGGGGAAAGATCGCGAAAATCCGCGGCCTTTTCCTGATACGTATCAGGACCCTGCTCTCAACACTTCCAAAATCATCCTGCCATCGCAACAGGGGTGATACATACGGCAACACATCAGAAGATCCGGACACCTATTGTATGTGTACTCGGGCATGTCGACCATGGGAAGACCTCCCTGCTTGACAGGATACGGGGCTCATCAGTAGTGAAATCAGAAGTGGGTGCGATTACCCAGCATATTGGCGCAACGATGGTCCCGATAGATGCCATCCGGCTGATGAGCGGAGCGATGGAAAAGCTCGCGACCAATGTGCCGGGACTCCTTTTTATCGACACACCCGGACACCAGGCTTTTACTACGCTGCGCGCAAGGGGTGGGGCACTTGCCGATATGGCAATAGTTGTCGTCGATATCAACCAGGGGTTCCAGCCGCAGACCATTGAGGCCCTGCAGATCCTTCGTGCCTGCAAGACCCCGTTTGTCCTGGCGGCAACCAAGATGGACCGGCTCCACGGCTGGAGACCAAACCAGGGGGAACCCTTTTCGGCGACCTTCTCGAAACAGAACGACCGCGTGAAGGAGTTCCTCGAGAAAAAGGTCTATGAAATTGTCGGCGAGTTATCAGAACTCGATTTCTCTGCAGAGCGGTTTGACCGCGTAAATGATTTCCAGAGAAACCTGGCAATCGTCCCTGTCAGTGCACATACCGGAGAAGGGATTGCCGAACTACTGATGGTGATGATAGGTCTTGCCCAGCGGTACATGGAAGACTCCCTTGCCCTGCTTGTTGAAGGGCCGGGGAAGGGCACCGTCCTCGAAGTCAAGGAGGAGCGGGGTCTCGGGACGACACTCGATGTAATCCTGTATGACGGCACCCTGTCGGTCGGTGACGAAATAGCCGCTGCCACGCAGGACGGCCCTATCATAACAAAGGTACGGTCGCTCCTGAAACCGCGGCCAATGAAGGAGATTCTCATCGAAGACCGTTTTGAACGGGTCAAGTCAGTTACCGCTGCGGCCGGGATCAAGCTGACGGCACCTGACCTCGAGGAGGTAATTGCGGGCTCCCCAATCCGCGTCATCCGGGGAGACCCGGCAGAAGCGATGGAAGAGATCAGGCGAGAGATGGAGGACATCCATGTCCAGCTCAGCCCGGAGGGTCTTGTTATCAAGGCTGACACAATCGGTGCCCTCGAGGCAATCTGCAAAGAGCTGACCGAGAAAAATATCGAGGTAATGAAGGCGAGCGTCGGCCCGGTCAGCCGCCATGATATTATCGAGACCGGGACCATAAAAAACCAGTTTTATCGTGTTTTATTAAGTTTCAATACCGCAATTCTTCCCGATGCGGCAGATATGATCAAGGACCCCCTTTATGCCCATATACGGGTCTTTTCCGGGCGGGTGATTTACCAGCTCGTGGACGATTACGTTGCATGGCGTGATGAAGTTAAAAGGAAGATGGAAAAACAGAGGTTTGAACAAATCGTCATGCCTGCAAAGATCAGGGTGCTCCCGAACTGTATCTTCCGGCAGAGCAACCCGGCAGTAGTGGGTGTCCGTGTCCTTGGTGGCGCACTCCGGACGGATGTGAACCTCGTGCAGCGGGACGGCAAAAAAGTAGGCCATCTCAAGTCCATCCAGTATAACCAGGAGGCGATCCGGGAAGCGGAAGCAGGAAAGGAGGTCGCGATCTCGATAGAAGGTGCGACCGTCGGGCGGCAGCTGGACGTGGACGATGACTTATATGTTGATATCCCTGAACGCCATGTTAAAGTCCTGGAACGTGAGATGCTTTCCCACCTTCCGATCCCGACACAGGAAGTACTCGGGGAGTTTACCACGATGAAACGGCGGGCAGAACCCTTCTGGGGAAAGTAGTATTTAATAGCACATTCGTCCAATGTAATTGGTACTTCCCGGATGGTTCCGCACGGGCGGACCATCATAGAATTCAGGATTTACACCACTGGTGTGGTCCTGTATCCGTCAACAGGGCAGCAAACGGGATTGCGGTATCCCCCTGATCAGGATAAAAATAACCGGAGAATGAGTTAATGGTTGAATTTAAAGTAGTCTTATCAGACCCCAAAAGCGGACAATCCCACAAGGTTGATGTCAGCGGTGGCGCGGCAGCATTTCTTATGGGCAAACATGTTGGTGACGAAGTAGATGCGACATCCCTTGGCATTGCCGGGTACAGGATCAAGATCACAGGTGCATCCGACAGGAATGGTACTCCTGCAAAACAGAACCTCCCCTTTGCGGGACGGAGAAAACTGCTGCTGTCAGGTGGTGTAGGTTTCCACCCGGTTATGGATGGCGAACGCCGCCGGAAACCCGTCCGTGGAAATGAAATTACTGCAGATTTTGTCCAGATAAATGCAAAGGTCACCACGTACGGTGAAAAAGCCCTCGAAGAGATCTTCCCGAAGGCAGCGCCCGCTGAAAAGGCTGCATAAATCAATACTTTTTTAAAAGGTTTTCTTTCAGGGCATCGATCTGTTCTTCTACAGGGACACCATAGCGCTTTGCAAGAATTATTATCGCAGCTTCAGGCCTGAGAAGGTCGTCGAAGTCATTTGCTTTCATCCGGTTCATCTCAGCGATGATCTCGGTCTCCTGTCTGCCGCTTGATTGTACTACCCGGTCGATCAATGACTGGACCGGGTCGTTTGTTTCAAAAACCGACTGTGACGGCTTGAACCCGATGGGGATCTCGACAGAGCGGATGTCAAATTTTGGTGCGAGCATCTCCCCGTCATATCCAACGAGACCTTCGTCCAGTGCACGTTTCAGGATGACATTGGCCTGCTCGATACTCATCCATTTCCTGTCAAATGCAAGGTAATACACGATCTCATTCTTCTTGAGCCGGTCTTTCCTTGTATGCCTGAATGGTGCTGCGATCGTAGTGATCAGGCTCAAAACCCGGTCCTCCCCATTAAGACTGCCTCATTTCCCATCAACATGCACCAGGAGTCCATGTATCCATGTACTATCTGTCGCGGCTGCTATCAATTCATTGGTGACTATGGGGTCCCGCTATCTTCTGCAGGAATTATGCATCCTGCCTCTCCTGCACAAACCCCCGGGTGTGAGGACCCGTTCAGGAGAAACTGAAATGGACACCGGCATCGGGAAAATCAGATATCAGACCCGGTAAACCGGGACACCTGAAAAACCGGAAAAAAGAATTATTCGATCAGAATGGCGTTAATTACGCCGTTCTGGCCTGGGCGACTGATAATACGTGCGCTACCGATTTCGGTGTGAATAATTGCACCTTTGGTCAGGAGGTTCCGCCGGACGTAGTTGGGGTTTGCCCCGTTCTTCTCTACCTTTTCAATCTTGACTTTCTGTGCCTTCCCGGTTGAACGAGTGGATACGGTCGCATAGGTTGCCCGTAATGCACGGATCTTCTGGTTCCCGCCAAATGTACGTACGAGTCTGATCCTGTCCACGCCGATATGGGTATCTGCCGGTCCTGAACCGATCTCTGCTCTTCGTTTACCCTGTGCAGGCCGGTACCTTCCACCGGTTGCCTGCCTGACTGATCTACCTTGCCAAAGCATTGTAATTGCCCCTGTTACGATATCATCGCCGGAATTCTTCCCAGCGAGAGTGCTCTAAATATTGCCTCCGGTTCTATATATGTTGAGCTGATCAGCGGAGTATGGCATCGAGGAGGGGTGCAACGCCGTCCCCTGTTTTTAAGTTCGTCCGGAACACCTGCACCCCCGGGTTGTACCGGTGCATATCACGTTCCATGCGGTCAAGATCTGCCCCGACCAGCGGCGCAAGGTCAACCTTGTTAATCACACCGATCTGGCAGCCGCGGAACATCATCGGGTGCTTGTTTACCACATCGTCGCCCTCCGTCGAACTGACGACCACGATGCGTTTTTCGGCGCCAAGCCGGAAATCTGTGGGGCAGACCATGTTTCCCACGTTTTCAATGAAAAGGACGTCAATCTGGTCGAGCGGCAGGTGGTCGATGGCGTGCTCGACAATGTGGGCATCAAGGTGACATTCCTTACCAGTGTTCGCGTTTACTGCCGGTATCCCCAGGGCTACAATCCTCCTGAAATCGTCATCACCGTACACATCGCCCGCAATAGCGCCGGCTTTTAAACCCTTTTCCGACAGGAGGGGGGCCATCCGTTCGATCAGGGCCGTCTTCCCGGACCCGATTGCCCCGAGCAGATCAAAAGCCCGGACCCCGTGCTCCCGGAGATGGGATGAATTAGCGTCGGCAATACTATTATTGACGTCGTATACATCTTTTTCAATTCTGACGTCGATATGGTGCATGACTATACATTTTCTC
Organism: Methanoregulaceae archaeon; assembly: GCA_025453715.1. Lineage (GTDB taxonomy): Archaea > Halobacteriota > Methanomicrobia > Methanomicrobiales > Methanospirillaceae > CAIKOD01. The sequence goes on from JALOPT010000006.1 coordinate 5,320, forward strand.
CGACATTGTTTATAGGTTCACTCCCAAACATATGAAATCATGAAAGGAGCGTGCATTCTTTATCCCTGCTATTTCAACGCAAGCCTGGAGCGCCAACAGGGGAGGAAAGTGCCTCTGTCAAAGGCTATAAAAAACCCGACACTTGTTGATTTAGAGAATTCCCTGAAAAAAAATGGTTTTAAATTCATTGCCGAACAGAAGCATCACCCCTCTCACTGGGCCAGGCGGGAAGGTCGTATTGTGGTTACCTGGGATAAATCGAAGCAGGAACTGCTGAAACGTGTATGTGCAAAACTGGAGGCCAGGAAATGACCGGGCTCTATGACCTCCATACCCACACCCTCCTGAGCGATGGAGAGATGCTGCCCATCGAGCTGATCCGCCGGATGTCCGTTATCGGGTACACAACGGTGGCAATAACCGATCATGTCGACTTCACGAATACAAGGTCAGTTGTTGAAAAACTGAAGGTATTACGCACTTCTGCGGGTCATTTCGGGGTTCACCTCCTGTGCGGGGTGGAGATTACCCATGTGCCCCCGGTTGAGATCCCGGCCCTTGCCGAGCTCGCAAAAAGCACAGGTGCTGATATTGTGCTTGTCCACGGGGAAACACTTGTTGAACCTGTTGCACCCGGTACAAACCATGCTGCATGCGCCTGTCCGCTGGTAGATGTGCTTGCCCACCCGGGGCTTATCACACCTGCTGATGTGAAACTGGCGGCTGAAAACGGGATTGCCCTGGAGCTGACATCCCGTGGCGGTCACAACCGTGCAAACGGGCATGTGGCAAAACTTGCCAGGGAACATGCATGCACGCTCGTTGTAGATTCTGATGCCCATGCCCCCCACGATCTTCTTGATGAACGCGCACGGATTTCGATTGCAAGGGGTGCGGGACTTGATGAGGGGGAATCCCGGCAGGTAATGTCTTTAAATATCAAACAATGGTTATCCCGCTGATTTTTACAAAATCAATATATAAAATTTTACAACAAGCTTTTATACTACCACTATCAATATATATAGATTGCTAAATCATTCAGCTGTACAAATCAGCTGCCCGGCATTCTATCGAGGTAACTTCTGTGAGAGTAATTGGTCGCGCTCTGAATAGATATGGCCGGCGGATGCTGATCGTGCAATGTGATGCTGCACAACTCCCCCGTTTATATAGCGAGGTTATTGACCGGAGGATGAGACCCGTAGGGAAGATCATGGACGTGTTTGGAAAGGTCTCGTCCCCTTACGCGGTCGTTCTCTGTCGTAACCCCTGTGAAACGGTGGCTGGTGAGAAGTTATATTCGAAGTAAAAGGTGAGGCAGTATGCAGGAAGTAGAAAAATTAAAAATTCTCCAGAACGAGAGGGAAGCTCTCAAAAACCGGGTCAAGGAACGTGTTAAAGAGCACGAGAAGAAGGCCGAGGACCACACCGAGACCGTCTGCCCCGAATGTGGCAGCCGGCAGCTCGTCCACGACTATGAACGTGCGGAACTGGTGTGCCAGAACTGTGGCCTTGTTATCGACGATGATTTCATTGACCGCGGGCCCGAATGGCGTGCATTCGACCATGACCAGCGGATGAAGAGGTCAAGGGTTGGTGCGCCGATGACCTTTACGATCCATGACAAGGGTTTATCGACGATGATCGACTGGAGAAACCGTGACAGCTACGGGCGTGCAATCTCGTCGAAGAACCGTGCCCAGCTGTACCGCCTCCGGAAATGGCAGCGCCGTATAAGGGTTTCAAATGCGACCGAAAGAAACCTCGCATTTGCGCTCTCTGAACTTGACCGGATGGCATCGGCACTTGGTCTCCCGAGAAACGTGCGTGAGACTGCAGCAGTCGTATACCGTGACGCAGTCGATAAAAACCTCATCCGCGGAAGAAGTATTGAAGGTGTGGCCGCAGCAGCCCTCTACGCGGCATGCAGGCAGTGCAGTGTACCGAGGACGCTGGACGAGATCGCCGAAGTGTCCCGTGTTTCAAGAAAAGAAATCGGACGTACTTACCGGTTCATCTCCCGTGAACTCGGGTTGAAACTTCTCCCTACCTCACCGATTGATTATGTGCCCAGGTTCTGTTCAGGCCTCACCCTGAAAGGCGAAGTGCAGAGCCGTGCAGTCGAGATCCTCAGGCAGGCTGGCGAACGCGAGCTTACCAGCGGGCGCGGCCCGACCGGGGTCGCTGCAGCTGCGATCTATATTTCCTCAATTCTCGGCGGGGAGCGGCGGACCCAGCGTGAAGTCGCAGAAGTCGCAGGTGTGACCGAAGTCACCATCAGGAACAGATATAAGGAACTGGCAGAAAAGTTAGATATCGAAATTATTCTTTAATAACCATTTTTTTAGAGGAGGGCTTGTAGATCAGGGGTAGATCGTTACGTTCGCAACGTAAAGGCCGCGGGTTCAAATCCCGCCAAGTCCATGGTCGTTTTTACCCGTTCATATTGTCAGAACTGTTTTACAATTCACACAAGTGTTTGAAATCCCGGGACCGGGGAATGTTCAGCTGGAAGAACCCCTGCAATAACCGGCAATCGATCTAAACCGACATTCAGCAAGAGATATATGTAAACACATGAAACTAGTATAGCGCACTCTGTGCGGGCTCGTAGATCAGGGGTAGATCGTCACGTTTGCAACGTGAAGGCCACGGGTTCAAATCCCGTCGAGTCCATTTTGTTTTAATATATTTTTTTAGTTATTGAAATTCCGCACCTTCAGGTCCGGCTGTATTTGAACGGCGGAGCCCCCGGATTGATGCGATAGTAATTATATAAAATATTTATAATAATATATCCCGGTTTGAAATAAAGACAATATCGGGAATTCTCCTTTAACCCGGTTTAAAATTTAAAAAAAAACGCTGGTGATGAAAAATTATTATCCGCAATAATCGGCCTGCTGATAAAGAAGCAAAGGATACCCGTATTTAATCAATCCAGTCCAGTAATTTCCCAGGTTCTTTTTCAACCCTGCGGGGGACAATTACCCGTCTTTCAGGTTCCCGGGTTTTCCCAACCGTTTGTGTTCCCCCGTATTCGGGATAGTCAGGAAGGATATCCTGGTCTGTGCGGGCAGTCATGGGGCGTTCATCTGCAAAGATTAGAGGTGCCGGGGGTGGGACTCCCCCCCTGATCTCATGAAAATTGTCGCAACTCATGATATTATTGGTACAATTGGTAGTATTTTCGTCCCTTGTAATGAGAAAGTCTATAAAATCCTCGACCTCACGTTGCTGGTCAGGGGTCAGGCGTGATATCTTATCCTCAATCATTTCTATGCGGCTCCCTTTCTCAATTAATCTCATTATTATCTCCACATTTTTGCATATTAACCTGCATGGTCCATTCTGGCCAGGGATGCACGGTTTCGTTATGTGAACAGGCTATTGGTTAAACCGGTTGAACTGCAGATTGCCTGTAAAATTCTGAATCAGTCCTTTTTTCCCCATATGAATATATCCGTAATTTTAAATGACCTGAACATGTTCAGAATGATGGATCCAACCCCGATCAACGATATCCCTATGATCAGCAATATTACCAGGCTGAAATTATCCTGCACAATCGGAAGGTTCCCGAATAAATAACCCGCGATCACAAATGAACAAACCCAGCCAACACCCCCGATTATGTTATAGGCGAGAAAATGAGGGTAATTCATCCGGCCAATGCCTGCGAAAAACGGTGCAAACGTCCTGACAAACGGAATAAATCGTGCAATAACGATGGTTAACCCCCCATATTTCTCAAAGAAGAAATGGGTCTTATCGATATGTTCCTGCCTGATAACGGACAGGTTCATATCGAGAATTTTCTGCCCAAAATACCGCCCAATCCAGTAATTCAATGTATCTCCGAGTATTGCGGCGATTGAGAGGGTGATTAAAAGTATTTCAACGCTTAGTAACCCTTTTCCTGCTAACGCTCCTGCCACGAAGAGGAGTGAGTCCCCTGGCAGGAACGGGAAAACCACGATACCTGTTTCAAGAAATATTATCAGAAAAAGTATGGCATATGTCCAGAACCCGTAAGCGGCAATAAGGACCGGAAGGTATTGATCGAAATTGAGGGTGAGGTCGATAATCGTTGAAAGCTGATCCATGTCTCACTAGATATTGGATGTTAAGTTATAAAGTGTTCAACCCCGCTTTTGCCATTGAAAAAAGAATTGACACGGATGTGATGGAATATTTACCGGCTGGAAAGGGAAGTCTTACTCATACAAATCTCCCGATCAGGGTAAGTACCCGGCACGCATGCTCCCCGAGCGAGGTGAACAGGTATGCCTCGTCAAGGGATTTCCCGGCGGCAAATGTCCCGTGACCAGAAGCGATAGTAAGCTTGGAGAGACAGAGCGAGTCCGACACGTTCATTGCAAGTTCATCAGAACCCGGAGTGCCGTTCACCACAGGGATGACAGGGCAGAGCATTTCCCCCTCGCTGTCCCTTGGAACAATTTCCGGGGTAATGATTGAGAGTGCCACGGCATGGGCCGGGTGTGCATGAACAATTGCGTTATGGCGGGTTTTCCGGTATACTTCGCGGTGGACCCGGTACTCGCTTGATGCGCCCATGGGGACCGGTCCGTCCAGAGGGACAAGTACTGGTTCACCCGGGTCATCAAGGTAGGCCCCGGTATGAGTAATAAAAAACCCGTCACCGGAACGGACACTCATGTTGCCAAAATTCCCCCCTACGAGCCCCTCTGAAAACAATCTCCTTCCTATCCATTTGAATTCATCAGTATACACGCTTCGCACCTCTTTTTCCCACAATATTCCTTTGCGTATTCAACGATATGTGCATGGGTCTGCCTGTAGGTACCAGGGTCAGATGGCAGGACCTCTTCAAAGAGTGCTTTCAACCGGGACTTCTGTTCCGGGATCCCGGCACACCCGCAAATATGGTGGGTATAGGCATCAATAACGAAACTCGACCTGTGAAAACCGTAGCATAAGATACTGTCCGCGGTCTCTTCGCCGATCCCGGATACCCGGAGTAGCCCCTCCCTGAGTAATTCAGTCGGGTATCCTGCCATCAACGCCAGACCGCCATATTCCTCAATTACAAACGTCGCAAGGGCTTTGAGACGTTTTGTCTTGACCCTGTAAAACCCGGTACAGCGTATTGCACGTTCAATCTCTCCATGGTCGGCATCATACAGGGCTGAAACTGAACAGAGCGAGTTTTCCTTCAACAATCCCAGCGCACGAACCACATTTTCCCAGCGGGTCTGCTGTGTCAGGACGGCCCCGATCAAGACTTCGTCCGTGTCACCCGGCCACCATGGGATATGCCCATAGTGACCTTCCAGGACCCGGACTATACGGGCACATTCAGACGAACTTGATCCCGACATCACGCATCTTGTTGTACCGTGCGATGTTAAGGAGTAGCGGTGTCAGGCTCTCGATCATTGCCGAAACGGCAAGCGGTCCCGCATCGTAAGCCGCCAGCTTCGAGGTACCATTTACCAAATCCATTACAACCGATTTTGCGTCAGAATCATCGCTGCAGACCGGGACGGCTACATCTATCTCGGTATCAAGGTCTTTCCAGCGGTTTGCGGCTATTGTATTGAATGCGGTCACTACCCTCGCACCCGGGAGGAGTTTTTTCACCAGCAGTCCTGCCGACCCTTCAGGGGGAGGGACGATGGTAAAAAATTCCCGTTTTTCCATAGGGTTGACAGGAGAGACCACAATTTTTCCTTCAAACCCCGAAAGTCCCGAGATGGTGCTTTCAAGGTGCTTAAATGGGACTGCGAGTATAACCACGTCTGCAGCATCAACTGCCTCCTGGTTGGAGACCCCGGTACAGCTGCTTTTCAACCCGCGTTGTTTTAAGAGGTCAATAGTGCATTCACTTGTAGTATGTGCCTTTTCTGTCTCACGTGACCCGAGTACCACATCATACCGTGAAGAGAGCCGCCTGGCCATACCTTCACCGATATCCCCGGTCCCGCCAACAATTCCAATCTTCAAGGAAGTCACCAGCCCGATAGATCAGAGGAGCGGTTTCAGGTATGACTCAAGCGCCTCTGCACTGGTCACACCTTCAAGTGTCTGGATGACCTTTCCATCCTTCTCGATGATTAACGTCGGTACTACCTGGATGCGGTATTTCTGGGCGAGTTCCATGTTCTGGTCCACATCGATTTTTTTTAGCTCGAACGAATCCCCCATCTTCTTTTTGAGGTCATCAAGGATTGGTCCCTGGCGTTTGCATGGTCCGCACCATTCTGCATGAAAATCCATTAAAACCGGTTTTGTCATATTACAACTACCTTCCTCAGTTGTTGGAGAAAAAACAGATAAAGATTGTTATAAGACCGATCGCTGAAAGTTGATTTCCTGTATACCCTGATTTAATGCAAAACTGCCCCCCCATTTCATATTTTTTATCCTGTTATTGCCTATCCTGTATCGAACGGTCAACAAGGGGCTAAAAGTTCAATCCACGCTGCAAATCCAGATTGCTAAAAAAATGATTTGATTAATTTTTCCATCGCCACGCAAAGAATACAACCATAAGTGCGATTGCGCCGATTGGTGCAAAGAAAAGCGGGACTTTCATTGTTGGCTGTTGATTTAACGGCGGGAGTGTCATCGTAGGGCTAGGTTGCTGGAGCATTGTTCCGGTGGGAGATGACAGGTTCTTATTTATCTGGCTAAGCGCCATTTCACGGTTCTGTTGAGCACTTGTATACCCTGGATAAATCGTAAGTGCCCTGTCATATGATGCGATGGCATCATCGTACCGGTCGAGATACAAAAATGCATTTCCCCGGTTGTACCATGCGTCCGGATCATCAGGATTGATCTTAATCGCTTTGTCATATGATGCAATGGCATCATCGTACCGGTCAAGTATTCCCAGGGTTACACCCCGGTTAACCCATGCATCTGAATAACCAGGATCGAACCTGGTTGCATTGTCGTAGGACGCGACGGCATCATCATAACGGCCCAGGTTAAAAAGTGCGATTCCACGGTTATACCATGCCTTAGAGTACCCAGGATTTATCATGGTTGCATTGTCATACGACGTGATGGCATCTGTATACTGCCGGAGACCGGCAAAGTCAATACCCTGGTTATAATACTCCTCTGCCGTCAGATCTGCCGCAGCAGCCAGGTTACAGGTGACGAACACGATCAGAATAATAGCGCTAAGTGTGCACACCCTGCTCACAATCTGCATGAATTGTACTTCGAAAGCGCATAACTTCAGAGTATTGATCTGGTTTTTCACGAATGGAAAAAAGTGCAAAAATTATTGGATTATTTTGAAAGGATTGCCATAATGATCCGCCCGTATGCCGGACGGGTAATGGTAACACCGATCAGTACACCGAGGATCGTAATGATTGCAAATCCACGGAGTGATGAAAGGTCCATCAGGGCAAGGGGCAGCATCGCGATGACCACGGTTGCGGCCGATGCGACGATGATACCCAGCGCCCTTGTTAACCGTTTCTGGTAGACATTCGGTGACGGGACTTTTCCCTCGTGAAGGATCTCATCGGTAATGATGATCAGCTGGTCAATCCCTGTCCCGAGGACTGCTATCAGACCGGCGATTGTTGCCAGATCCAGCTGTATTGTGAAAACACAAATACCGAGCAGAATGACAATCTCGGACGCGTTGATACAGACCATCGGCAGGACAATTGCTGGTTCCCTGTAGCGGTAATAGACCGCAATGCCGACGGTAATGAGTGCCAGGACCCCGGCAAGAAGACACATCAGTTTAAAATGGTCCCCAAGGTTTGCGGATACTGAACCTGATCCGGCGACCGAGACGTCAACCGGAAGCGCCCCGTTACGCAGGTGTATTTCAAGGGTCTGGGCAGCCTGCTGACCTGTTGTACCTGCCCCTGTTGATGCAATTAACTGCCTGACAACTTCATGCTGGAGGTTTCCTGCAAGTTCCGCGGACAATGGTGCAGAATAGATGACTTTCCCGTCAAGGAGCATCTGGAGATCATGGTTATCAGGGTCTGATACAGCACCGTACTGGATTGCTGCGGCCTGTAGTGCTTTTGCTCCCTCTTCACTCATCGTGAACGAGACGCCCCACTTTCCGCTTCCGGGTGGTTCCTGGGCCGGGTTTCCGACGCCGGTGATCGTATCCCCGAAAACCACGTGTTCGGTCTGGTTTCCGATGGTGACAATCCGGATCTCGAACTTACCCTGCTTACCGACGACCTGCTGGGCCTCGCTCATGGTGACCCCTGCAAGTTCGACACGGATATACCGTGTGACCCCGTCCAGGCCCGTCAGGGTATTTATCCGGGCATCACGGGTACCGAGGCTGTTGATCTTGGCATCGAGGATCCGTTTCACATCTTCGGCGGTACTCTTTGTGACCCCCTGCTGGTATGATGTGAGCTTTCCGCCGGCTGCTGCAAAGATCGGTGCCAGTTCTTCCTGTGTATACAGTTTCCTGATCTCGAGCTTATTATCTCCCACCAGGTAAATTTCAGCATCAGTCTGGTTTTTTAACGCAGTGATGAAGTCCTCTGTGGCTTTATCAGTCTGGAACCCTACGACCTCGGATTTAAACTCAAGCTGTAACCAGGCTCCTTTTTGCAGGTCAAGACCGTACTGGAGGTTTGTTGTGAACTCCCCGTTTTCAAAATGCGGGTTAATTGCAATGATGGACAGGACGACGAGGATGATTAGGAGTGCAACTCTCCAGTCCTTTACCAGGGTGATTATTTCATCCTTGTTCATTTGCCACCCCTCTTTTTCGTTTCCTGCTTGGGAGTGAACCCGCCCGTTAACATCGGACCGCCTTTTTTAGTGATATACCACTTGAGGATACCGGCATTGGTGAGCCATGTATTCAGGATATCGAATGCGAGACCGATAAGGAGCACACTCGCGATCATGTTAATGACCTGGACCTGGCCGAACCATGACACCACCCACATCGCTGCAGCGGCCGCAATAGCGGTTGTTGTCATAATGATACCGGTATGGAACGCACCGGCAAGTTTATCCTCCAGTTTTCCCTGCCGTTTCAGTGTCCGCATGGTGAGCAGGATATCACTGTCCACCGAGTAACCGATAAGCATCAGGAGTGCTGCCGTAGTCGGGAGGGTCAGTGGAATTCCAAGAAGGTTCATGGCTGCCGCAGTCATCGCGATATCCGCAAAAGCAGAAAGAACTACCGCGGCGGAGGGTACTACCGTCCTGAACGAGATGAAAACCACGATAGCCATGCCGATGAACGAAAAGATCAGTGCCAGTACTGCCTGACTTTGCAGTGTTTTACCAAATGCCTCACCGATCTGGTCGACTTTGGCATCAGGGTATTTTGCCATTATCAGTTCCGAGAGAGAGCGGAACTGGGCGTCCGGCATATTGGCAAATGTCAGGTATTTTCCATTATTAATCCCCTCTTCAATCCCTTCGAGCGGATATCCTGCAAAATATGCAGATATCTGCTCGGGAGAATCAGAGGTGAACACCGTGACCGCGGTCCCCCCGGAGAAATCAATTCCAGGCTTCACGGGTAACCCAGTCTGGGACATCGTGATTCCGATGGAAATGAGTGCTAACACGAGGAGGATCAGCGGGATGATCACCATCTGTTTCGGGGTATAACGATTAACATCGTAGGTGAATCCCATGTCATTATAATTGCACCCGCGGGAATAAATAGTTCCTGTCTCCCCGGTCATGCAATCTCCCAAAAATCTTCAAATAAATCACTTTTTTCAAATACAGCCACATATATCAGTTTATCGCGTAACACCGCCGGAAAAAATGAAAAGACATATATGACTCAGGGCGGTAGTAATCACGTATGAGGGCCACTGCTGAGATCAAAAAGGTCATAGAATCGCGCCTCAAAAATTATGTTTCGAGAGACAAGACTGGAATAAGGCGTGAAATGCTGAAATTGTTCCTTAAACTCAGGTCTATTACAATTCCCCGGATGTTCGAATACCTGAACCGGAAGTTCACTATCAGCTACCACTCTGTTGCGGCGATGGTCGGGATCGTCGCGTCCCGGCTTGGTATTCTTCACGTGAACCGTACGAAAGAAGGGACCAGCAGCGTATATGAACTGAAGGAACAGTATTTTGACCTTGTAACACGTATCATCGGCCCGGTATAAGAACAAGGCGCAGGGTGCCCGATACCACCATTCTTTTTACTATTACTGTCCAACCCTCTAAGAAGATTTTTATGCACTCAAATTTTTACGATGCACCGTCTCATGGCCAGATACAGGTCACTGACGAAGTGCTGGAATATATCAATAAGCGCAAATGTGATTTCCGGATCTGCACGTCCTGCGGGGGCCCGATCCTCCTGCCAGTTTCAATGAAATCACCAAAATCAAATGATTTTCAGGTCAGGGCCGGGGATTACACCATATATATTTCTGTTCACCAGGTGCGGTACCTCCATTCGATAGACATGGGCATGGTACCATTTTTCTACGACCAGGACGAGGGGTCCGGCAGCTGCCTATGAGTTATGAAGAGCTCGATCATACCGCTGACATCAGGCTCCGGGTGAGATCCCCCACCGCCGACTCCCTTTTTGCAGAAACTGCCCTGGCAATGATGGAAATAGTCTACGGTAAGTCGCGCCCCGGCACCGTTGAGAGGACTATCGAACTCGAGGCGGGGAATTATGAAAATCTGTTATTAGACTTTCTTTCCGAGGTCCTTTTTCTTTCCGAGGTTGATTACATCGTATTTTCAGCAGCAACTGTTCATATTACAGGGAATTCCCTTCAAGCTCATTTATCAGGAGAACCCTTCGATCCGGACCGTCACCGGGGTGGGACCGAGATCAAGGGCATATCGTACTCAGGACTGCGAATTGTTAAAGAGGATGAGGGGTATGTATTGGACATACTCTTTGATGTGTGAAAGGGAGATGCGATGCTTGAGCAGGTAACGCGGCTGGGTGAATATGAATGGGAGGTGCCTACCGGAACCGTTCCCGGAATGCGGGTCCCAGGCCGGTTTTTCCTATCCGATTCGCTCTATAAAAGTCTTGAATCCGGTGCGGTGCAGCAGCTAGCCAATGTTGCAACATTACCGGGAATTATCAGGTATTCGATGGCAATGCCGGATATTCACTGGGGATACGGTTTTCCCATCGGAGGGGTGGCAGCATTTGGACTGGATACCGGGGTGATATCCCCCGGCGGTGTCGGGTTTGACATTAACTGCGGGGTGAGGCTTCTCTCGACACCACTGAGACTTGGTGATCTTGACCGCCGCCGGGAGCTTATCGAGACCCTGTACCAGTCGGTTCCTACCGGGGTGGGAGCGAAGGGGCCGCTAAAGCTCTCCACCGGTGACCTTGAGGACATGATGGTACAAGGGGCTGCATGGCCGGTTAACCAGGGATACGGCCTCCGGGAGGACCTTGACAATTGCGAGGAACGGGGCTGCATGGCCCAGGCTGACAGCCAGGCGGTCTCTGCAAAAGCGAAGCAGCGGGGGATGCCGCAGAGCGGGACTCTTGGAGCGGGCAACCATTTTCTTGAGATCCAGGTAGTCAGGGAGATTTATGATCCCGGTGCGGCAAAAGCATACGGGATTCACCCGGGCCAGATATGCGTCATGATCCACTGTGGGTCGCGTGGGCTCGGTCACCAGTCCTGTACCGATCATTTAAAAGTGCTCGAAGGTGCTACAAAGCGCTACAAGATCGCGCTGCCCGACCGCCAGCTTGCCTGTGCGCCGTTATCCTCCCCAGAAGGAAAGGCTTACTTCGGTGCGATGGCGGCCTCTGCAAACTATGCATGGGCGAACCGGCAGATGATCATGCACACCACGCGGGTGGTTTTCGGGAAGATGTACGGGATTGACTACGAGTCAATGCACCTCGTCTATGATGTTGCGCACAATGTTGCAAAGATAGAGGAGCATTCCCATGAAGGAAAACGGGTCAGGGTCTGTGTCCATAGGAAAGGGGCTACCAGGGCATTTGGTCCCGGAAGCCCTGACCTGCCACCCGGGTATGCAGACACCGGGCAGCCCGTTATTATCCCGGGCAGCATGGGGTCTTCCTCATACCTGCTCCGAGGTACTACCATTGCCATGGAGCGTACATTCGGATCGACATGTCACGGGGCTGGTCGGATACTCTCCCGTTCTGCTGCAAAAAAGACCCTAAGCGGCGTGAAGGTTAAAAATTCCCTTTCAAAAGAAGGTATCATTGTCAGGGCGCCCAATGACGGGGCAATTGCTGAAGAGGCCCCCGGGGCATACAAACCGAGTGCCGAGGTTGTGCGTATTGTGGACGCCCTCGGTATCTCGAACCTCGTGGCCAGGCTTGAACCTCTGGGAGTGATCAAGGGTTGAAACCCCGTGTAGGGCTTGTATGGGACCAGCCCCTTGTATTCGGCCGGTTTCTCGAAGAGTGCGGCGTTACATCCGTCCCTGTGACCCCGCACCTGCTTGCTGCACCATTTTTCAGGGGGCAGTACAGCGTGCTTATCATCCCCACAGGATTTGCCAACCCTGCATACTCGCAGGTACTCCCCGCACTCAAGGCATCATCCGGAAGGATACGACGTTTTGTAGAGAATGGGGGGATTCTCGTGGTATATGGTGCGGCTGATCCCCTCCCCGGGCGGTACAGCTGGCTTCCCTTCAGGGTAGAATACCAGTATGAACCGGGAAACGGCCGGATCGAAATAGAACCCGGGAGCCAGCTATCTTCGATCATCAGCGATTATGACCCTGATCACATTGAATATGACGGGTTTTTTACCTCGCCTGAAGGAAATATTGTTGGAACAATTGAAGGAAAACCCGTATTATTAGAAAAAAATCTTGGAAAAGGGGTTATCGTAGTAACAAGTATCCATGAGTACCCCTCCAGGTCATTTGTGACGTGTCTGAGCATGACGGCAGGGGAAACCTTTTTTTAGATAAAAACGAGGGAATTATGAGGTACGTCCGATGAACCGCTATATCATTTCTTCGAGTTCAACCCCCGGTGACATTGCGCCGGTCGGACTTGCAATCCACGAGATTCTCAACCGCCTGCCCGTCACTGCCAGGTCAAAGGAAAACAAAGGGATTAGGATCGAGGACGGCAGGATAATTGATACCGACTATTCAGGCCCGGTACTGGAAGAAGCAATGGCAACAAACAGGAAAATTCAGAAGACACCAGATAATGGACCATATCGTGGCGTCCCCGTGATTGTTGCCCCGGTCAGGGACGAAAGCGGTGCTGCAATCGGTGCGATAGGCGTGGTTGATATTACCGGAATTTTCGACCTTGCCACGTTGATGGAGCACCAGTCGGCCATCCTGAAACAGGTCTGTGGAAAAGATCCCTGTCCTCTGCCAAGTGAGCAGATAGGGGCAAAAAGGTAAGGTCACTATGGAAGCTGCTTTTCGTGTACTCGAGGTCCTGGAGAATGCAGACGGACCGGTTTCAGGGGAGTATATCAGCAATGAACTCTCGATCTCCCGTTCTGCGGTATGGAAACATGTGAAGGAGCTTCAGGCCATCGGGTACGATATCTCTGCGTCCCAGACGGACGGGTACCGCCTGACCAAGAAAAGCAACCGGCTGCTGCCCTACGAAGTCCACAAGAACCTCCGGACCTCTGTATTCGGGAAAAAAATGCGGTATTTCGAAAGCACTCCGTCGACGATAGCAGTCGCAAAGGAAATGTGTGTTTCCGGAGACCCGGAAAAGCTCCATGGCATGGTGATCATTGCCGAAGAACAGACCGGGGGTGTTGGCCGGATGGGCCGTGTCTGGGTATCCCCCAGCGGGGGCATATGGATCACTATCATACTGAAACCCCGTATCCCGGTTGACCATGTTTTTATGGTTACCATGGCTGGCGCTGTGGCGGTTGCGCGGGCCATCCGGAAGGAATTTGACCTCGGTGCCCTCATCAAGTGGCCGAACGACATCTACATCGGGGATAAAAAGGTTGCAGGACTGCTG
>JALOPT010000109.1 GCA_025453715.1 Methanoregulaceae archaeon
CCACTACGTGGAATGTGCAGCCAACACGCTGACCAACAACGCACTTGACCCGACTGCCTCTATTCCGGAGTTTAAGGCCTGTGCTGTACGAATTGAAAAAATAAAGGAGGGACAGTAGAATGGCAGCAAAAGGCGATATGGTCTATGCATGGACCACTGACAAGGAAATTGCAGATAAGGCAGAGCTTGGTGGCGCCGTTACCGGGCTTTTTAAGTTTGCCCTCGAAAAGAAAATTGTTGATGCAGTCCTGGTAGTAAAGAAAGGCACGGACCTGTACGATGCAGTACCTACCCTGGTCACAGACCCGGCAGAGCTCAAGAACACTGCAGGTTCACTCCACTGCGGGACACTGCTCCTTTCAAAGCTGGTCAAGAAGTACCTTGAGGGTGCAGAGACAATGAAGATCGGTATGACCGTCAAAGGCTGCGACATGATGGGGTTGTACGAACTGGCGAAACGCCAGCAGGTCAACCTCGACAATATTGTCATGATCGGTGTCAACTGCGGTGGTTCGGTCAGCCCGGTCATGGCAAGGAAAATGATCACGGAAAAGTTCCAGATCGACCCGGACACGGTCCATAAAGAGGAAATCGACAAGGGCCAGTTCATCATCGAGTACGAAGGGGGCCACAAGGGCATCTCCATGGACGAGCTCGAGGAAGAAGGGTACGGCCGGAGAACAAACTGCCGCCGCTGTAAGCTTAAGATCCCCCGCGGTGCAGATCTCGCCTGCGGTAACTGGGGAGTCATCGGTGACAAGGCAGGAAAAGCAACCTTCGTTGAAGTATGCAGCCAAAAGGGTGCAGACCTGCTGTCACAGGCCGAGAAGGCCGGTGTCATCAAGACCGAGAAGGCCAACGAGAAGGGTATTGAAGTCCGTGGAAAGGTCGAATCAGCCATGCTGAAACTTGGTGACAAGTGGCGTGCCAAAGACTTTGCCGGACTCGGAGAGGGGAGAACACGTCTTGAGAAGATCGTTAAAGAGACCTCAAAGTGTATCAAGTGCTACTCCTGTATTGAAGCGTGCCCGATCTGCTACTGCGTCGAGTGCAGCACAAGGAAGCCTTACCTGGTTACACCAGGGGAAGTACACAAGGAAGCCTTACCTGGTTACACCAGGGGAAGTACCACCGAACTTCATGTTCCACCTGATCCGGTTCTCACATATCTCCGACAGCTGCATCAACTGTGGCCAGTGCCAGGAACTCTGCCCGATGGAGATCCCAAACGCCCTCTTCATGCATGCCCAGCAGGTTGAAATGGAGAAGATGTTCGGACACACCCCGGGTATCAACATGGAATTACCGGTACTCGGATTCGCAGAAGAGAAGACCGAACGTGAACGTCTTTCCGCAACAGGAAGCGACCAGATCTTCGATATCTTCAAGGCCTGATACATCCGGCCATTTCAATCCTTTTTTTATTCTCCCTACAGGGGCAACAGACAACCGGAACCACAGGGGTGTTTTCTATAAAGATGGAAAGATCTCACTCCTAGCCCGTTTATCATCGGGTACCACCTATAGCCATCACCGTGGGACAGCCTTCACTAACGGGTTCTATTCATAATTATTCCGGCATTCCCGGAATGTCAAACGCCAAATGATACGAGGGATGGAATGAGACTAAGGTGCCTGCAAATCATTCCGCAAACATAGAATTCAACCGGACTTTAAAATCAAAGGATCATGTTAAGAAACGAAGGATTGGGTTACAAATAAAAAACCGGGAACCCAGTATGTATCAAAAAAATATGATTACCAGAGATTTCCGCTAACATCCAGGCCCTGTGCCCTGAGTTCATCATCTGTGGCAAACGGGTCAAGGTTATAGTTATTGATTCGAGAGGGGTCGATACTGCTGTACCTGTACAAGACAGGCGCTTTAACTGACCAGTTGGAATACAGGAAATCTGGGTCTGCGGCCGGCTTTACGGTTGGGACTTTCCAGCTTGGCAGGAAGAAGTCAGGGTCTGCAACCGGTGTGTAAATCCTTTTACCACTCCAGTCTGAGTTAAAGAAGTCAGGGTCTGAAAAAGTCCAGGTAATTTTGGCAGGTTTCCAGCTGGGCAGGAAGAAGTCAGGGTCAGTTGTAAAACCCGGGTAAAAATCACCCTCGGCGGCTGCAACCATGGATACACCACCCGCTACCCCAAATACAAGGAGTGAAATAAAAAGAAACAGTATAAGGCGTCTCATTGTCATAGTTCTCAATTCCTTTCGATGAATTAAATATCTTTTCTTACCGACAGCTCTCTCTGAAAAAAACCATTTTACACGCAGGATTTTATTGCATTCGAAAACAGGTCTTACATTTTTTTAGGATGCCAGAAAAAAATAAAGTTCCGGCAGGTCTGGTTTGTCAAGGAACATTGCCTGCATGATTATTAATGTCAGCGAGGTCACGGTAACGGAACAGTCACTCTTGTATAGTTCCCTTTACTGCTGCAGGGGATACCGTTACCGGGGAAGTGCCCCTTACCTGCCGGAACTACCCGGAGAGCGAATAAGAGAATGTATATGTTGCCTGATTGCCAATCTAATGTCAAAGAGCTATATAACGGGGAGCAATGGAGAGATGCATGTTCCATGGAACTGAAATCGTGTAAAAAATCGTATAATTCGGAAACACAAAGGACTATTCCCCCTGAGGAAACCCTTCTTAAAGTGGAATCGCTCCTCCCGGCGGCGGGCATTACGAGGGTCGCTGATATCACCAGTCTTGACCGCATAGGGATACCCGTATTTTCAAGTATCCGCCCGATGGCAAAGGACGGGGCAATATCAGTCTATAACGGGAAAGGAGCTACCCCTGTTGAAGCAAAGGTCTCTGCCATGATGGAAGGTATTGAACGATGTTCAGCAGAACCTTCGGCACGTGAGACGGTAAATGCAGCGTACGGGGCACTTCCCATTGGAATGCGGGCAGTCAACCCGAAAGACCTAATTCTTCCTGAAGGAGGGGATGCATCGGTAATGGTCCCCTGGGTAGAGGGGTTTGATATCGCAAATAACAGGGAAACCTGGGTTCCGGTGCATGCAGTTTTCCACCCGCTCCCGCGGTTTACCCTCCCACTCTTCCGGACCAACACGAACGGCCTTGCATCCGGGAATACCCGGGAAGAGGCAATATTTCATGCATTGATGGAACTGATCGAACGGGACGCCTGGTCCCTTGCAGAGACCACGAGAAGGACAGGGCCCCGGGTCGTGAATGTCAGTTCCGGGCTTGAAAAGGAATTGCTGGACAAATTCACCAATGCCGGCATTGAAGTTATTATAAAGGATATTACGAGTGATATCGGGATCCCGACCATCGCTGCCGTCTCTGATGATATCCAGCTGAAAGACCCTACACTCCTTACCATCGGTATGGGCACTCATACCAGTGCAAAAATCGCCCTGCTGCGGGCACTGACCGAGGTAGCCCAGAGCAGGCTGACACAGATCCACGGGGCAAGGGAAGATACTGAAGTTGCTGATTTCCGGAGAAAAATCGGGTATGAACGGACCAGGAGACTGAACAAGTACTGGTTCGAGGCCGACATCGATGAAGACTTTACAACAATCCCTTCCAGTGACACCGATGATTTCCTGACCGATATCAGGAATGTTGTCGATGCCCTCGGTAATGCAGGACTCAATAACGTGATCGTAGTGGACCTCACCCGTCCCGATATCGGGGTGCCGGTGGTACGGGTCATTGTCCCGGGGCTTGAGGTATTTGCGATGGACGGAGAACGAAGCGGGAGGCGTTGTAATGAGGCACGAACTCGTCGTGTACCTCGGGCCGAGTCTTCCCGTGCGTGATGCGGAGCAGATCCTCCCCGCAGAATACCTCCCCCCGGCGAAACGGGGGGATATACCTCTTGCCGTCCGCAACGGTGCGAAAATTATCTGCCTCATTGATGGTGTTTTTTTCCAGGACTGCTCGGTAGGTCACCGGGAGATACTGGCAGCATTAGGAAAAAATACGAGGGTTATCGGTGCTTCGAGTATGGGGGCCCTCCGGGCGTCCGAGCTGGACACCCTTGGCATGGAGGGCATTGGTGATATTTACCAGATGTACAAAAACGGGGATGTTGAATCAGATGACGAGGTTGCGCTGATCTTCGATCCCGAATCAGGTACTGCGCTTTCTGTCCCGCTTGTAAATATCCGGTATATCCTTGACCTTGCAGCCATGCAGGGGATTATCGACAGGGCACAGAAGGACATCCTGTTCAGGTCTGCACAATCATTGTATTTCCCGGAACGTACATGGGTAAGAATACAGGAACTCAACCGGGAAACTATCCCTTCACCGGTCCTTGACAAATTTATATGTTTTGCGGAACAGGGTCCTGACCTGAAGCGTGAAGATGCAGTCAGGGCGTTGAACTATACCCGGGATGTGGCTAAAGAACTGGGCATTCTTTGATATCGAACGTGCTCCGGGTAATAATCCGTTACATTATAATTTTTCCTTTTGATGTTCTGATGGCTAAAATATGCCATTTACGTTTCCGGTTTTTTTATGGCATCAATTGATTAAAAAAGGGGCTATTTTACAGCGAGCATGCGATCAATTGCCTTCCGGGCCCGATGCGCAACATGTTCCGGCACGGTGACCTGCGGTGACAGACTTTCGAGAGACTGAAGGACCAGCGCGAGACTTGTCTTTTTCATATTGGTACAGACAGCCCGGTCAGACAAAGGATAACAGGACTTTCCGGGGCACTCTTTTTGCATCCGGTACAATATCCCGATTTCTGTTCCTATGATGTAAGCTGGCTTTTCTCCTTCGCAGACATGGCGGATCATCCCGGAAGTGCTAAACACATAATCCGCTGCATCAATCACTTCAGGCCTGCATTCGGGATGTACAATCACCTCAGCCCCGGGATGGCCCTGCCTGGCCAGGGTAACATCTGCTACCGTGATCATATCATGGACGATACAATAGCCCTCCCACGGGATTACCTGCTTTTTTGTGAACCGGGCCACGTAACGGGCGAGGTTCCTGTCCGGGACAAAGAGCACCTGGTCTTCCTCAAGTGAACTGACAACCTTGACTGCATTTGCCGAGGTACAGCAGATGTCGCTTTCCGCCTTCACCTCAGCCGTCGTATTCACGTACGCCACGACGGCTGCACCGGGGAACCGCTCCCGTGCAGACCGGACCTCTGCTGCCGTGACCATTTCTGCCATCGGGCAGCCGGCATCATGGGCAGGGAGGAGGACTTTTTTCTGGGGGGATAAGATTGCGGCGGTCTCTGCCATGAAGTCAACACCGCAGAATACAATCACACTGCCATCAAGGGAGGCCGCAGCCCTTGATAACTCCAGAGAGTCCCCGATCAGGTCCGCCACGTCCTGCACCGGTCCTTCCTGGTAATTATGGGCGAGGATGATCGCATCCCTTTGCTCCTTTAATTCAAGGATTTTTTTGATGATTCCATTGTTGTCCATTGTTATGTCCCCGATATCCCTCACTGACAGGGAATCCATTCTGATGTTCCATCCGGAACAACTTGAAACACAGGTAACCTGGCAGGCTTTTTCTTACTACTTTATATGTACGGGGAAAAAGTCTTGCTGGTTGGATCTGTACAGGTGCAGAGATTTTTGGGATGAAGTCTGTCCCAAGCGATAGGTTGAGAACGGACTATGAGAGACATAGTACAACCATGTGCCTGATTATATCAAAAAAACCGGTGTGAATACCTGATGCGGTTACAATTACCAGACGGTACAATACTTGACGCGGGAACGGACCCGGAACCCGCAGCCTCGGTACTGGCCAGGTATAACATTAACCCGCTTGAAGTGATTGTCACGAGGAATGGCAAGCTCATTCCCGAGGATGCAGTCGTTTCAGGCAATGACGAGATCCGGGTGTTCCCCGTTGCCCATGGAGGTTGAAACGGCAGGTATGAACGCAGGAAAAAGCGGGAATATTCCATCCTGTGATCACTGTGATGGGCCGGCGATATTCTTCAACCCGTATTTGCAATGCCATTTGTGCGACAGACATCTCTGCCAAAGTGTCGAAAAACGGGTCATGGACAGCATCACCAGGCATGGCATGATCCGGGACGGGGACAGGATTGCCGTTGGTCTGTCAGGGGGGAAAGACAGCTCTGTCCTTCTTTCAATCCTGTCAGGTATCATCCCGGTACGATGGGATGCAGAGCTAGTTGCCATCACCGTAGACGAGGGAATCGCAGGGTACAGGGAAGAGACAATACAGTCAGCGATATCTCTGACAACCCAATTGGGAATATCCCACCACATTGTCTCTTTTAAATCATTGTTCGGCTTTACTCTCGATTCACTCCTCGATGCCAATCCTCTCCGGGCCTGTACTGCCTGCGGGATCCTGCGGAAAAAAGCCCTTTCAGACACTGCAAAAGAGATCGCCGCGACCAGCATCGCCACCGGCCATAACCTCGACGATGCGGCCCAGTCTGTCCTGATGAATTACCTCAGGGGAGATTTTGAACGTCTCCTCCGTGACAGCAGTTCAATTGGAGACCGGGGATTTATCCGCCGGATCAAACCTCTCCAGGACGTAAATGAGAAGGAGATCACGCTCTACAGCATGCTCAAGGGGATCACCGGCCGGTTGCCTGAATGTCCTTATGCAACTACTGCGTTCAGGGCAGAAGTAAGGTCTGTACAGGCAGCTCTTGAATTCCATTATCCCGGTGCTTCACAACGGATTATCCAGGGACAGGAAGAACTGGTCAGTATGGCCCAGCGGGTCGTGGCAGTGAGAACCATTGACCATTGTTCTGTGTGTGGCGATCCGTGTAGTGGTACAATATGCCAGGCATG
>JALOPT010000110.1 GCA_025453715.1 Methanoregulaceae archaeon
ATCATATTAAAGAGGCCTGCATCGACGCACTACGGAGGGGTGAGACCCACTATGCTCCAAGCAACGGCCTGCCTGAGCTGAACCAGGCCATTGCTTCGAAGATCGAGAAGGAGAACCGCTTCCCCTGCAAAAAAGATGACGTTATTGTCACCTGCGGCGCAAAAGATGCCATATATGAAGCCATGGAAGCAGTCCTCGACCATGGTGATGAAGCGATAATCCTCGACCCGTCCTGGGTAAGTTACGAGCCCTGTGTGCAGATTGCCGGGGGAAAACCTGTCCATCACCCGTTAAATATGCGGACGTTCCAGGTCGATGAATCGCTTGTCGAGAGGATCAATGCCAATACCCGGATGATTGTTGTTAATTCCCCTTCGAATCCTTCCGGCTCTGTTCTTAATAAAAGTTCATTACGGCTGATTGCTGATGCCTGCGAAGATTACGACCTTATTGCGCTTTCAGACGAAATTTATGAGAAATTATTGTATGGCAGGGAACATATCTCGCTTGCTTCTGTCGGTGACATGGCCTGGAGGACAATCACCGTCAACGGGTTTTCAAAAGCTTACGCGATGACCGGGTGGCGTCTTGGTTACGCAGTAGCCCCACCGGAAATACTCCGCCGCATGTCCATTGTACAGCAGCACACGATCAGTCATCCTACGAGTTTTGCGATGTGGGGCGGGCTGGCTGCAATCAGGGGTGACCAGTCCTGTGTTGAAATGATGAGGCAGGAATTTTCCCGGCGCCGTGATTACCTGATGAACGAGTTATCCGGGATGGGATTTGAATCGGCTCCTGCGGACGGTGCATTCTACGCCTACATCCATGTTGACGGTAATGATATGGACCTGGCTGAAAACTGGTTGAAAAATCTTCATGTTGCAGTTACACCGGGAACAGCTTTCAATACACCCGGGTGGGAACGGATCTCATATGCGACATCAATGGGGCAGCTCACCGAAGCCGTGAAACGTATTCGGGCATCAGTAACCGGTTAATATCTTCTTTTTAATAATAAATTCACCAGGAAAGGCCAATTGAGACCCTCCAGGAAATCCATCCCGTTCACCTTGCAGATATCCGTCAGGAGCCTGACCTAGGGGCAGCGGGTCATCACCATTTCTGAACTGGTCTGGACCCGGCATCCGGTATCCTTTAAAAAAGATCGGTCCAACTGCCCTCTGTGAACTTGTATGCCGGTTGTTGACATCTCTCGACGGTTTGATTTGTCATAAACACAACAACATCATATATATCTTTATTTACCCATAAACGCGAGATGTATAGTAGAAGTCAGGTCTTACGATGCCGAAGATAACCGATGTAATCCTCAGTCCGGATACATTCTTTGCAGAAAAAATGCAATCTGCAGAAGAAATCAGGTTTCCGTTGATAATAGTCTTGATCACCGGGATTATTGGTGCAATAACCGGTTACATGATGGGCGAATTAACTGCCCGCATGTTCGCAGGTGTGGGTGCCGGTATGGGTGAGATTGTTCTGGTCTCCAGTTTTGCCGGAGCATTTTTTGGCGTCCTCCTCATGTGGATAGCAGGGACTGGTATTCTCTACCTGCTGTCCATGGTATTCAAGGGAACGGGAGGTTTTAAGCGGGCTCTTGAATTTATTGGGTGGGGTTTCATCCCGCAGGTTTTTTCCGCGATTATTGGTCTTCTGGTGGCCCTCTATTATTTCCCCATGGTACAGGTCCCGGTACTACGTTCATTCCAGGACCCTGCGGTAATGCAGAGTGCGATTAACCACCTGATGAACGACCCTTCAATGCTTCAGTACCGGCAGATCTCAAGTATCATATCCATTATTTTTATCCTGTGGAGTGCCAGTATCTGGATCTTCGGGATGAAACATGCAAGGAAACTCAGCACTAAAAACGCAGCAATAGTCGTGCTGGTCCCGGTTCTTATCTACATCATATCCATTGTATACACGATATTTTCGGGTATACCGGCCCCCGGAGTATAACGTATGAAAAGTTTCAATTTTATTGGTCTAATCCTTTTAATTTCTGTAATACTTGTTTTCACTGCCAGTGCAGCCACAAGTACCTCGGTAACAACTGACCCGCAAACAGCTGCAGGCCAGATCTCGGTAACGAAAGTGACCCTCGACCCGGAAGTGTTCTACGAGGGGGATAAAGGGACAATTGCCCTTGAAGTTACCAACAATGGCGTGGATAGCGTTGCTATCCACCGTGCCACATTTTATGATAATAATATCGAGGTCGTCGGGAATCCCTATGAAGCAAGTACCTCAATCGGGGGAGGAAATAAGCAGACTTTTACCTATACGGTAGTGGCAGATGCGCCCGAAGGAATCTATTACCCTGTTTTTTCCATTAGTTTCAGGGATGCGGGAAGCCTCCGGTACCCGGTAAAGGTCCAGGTGGAAAATGCACCGCTCAGTGTTTCCCTCCTTGAAAAGCCGGATACCTTCTCGGCAGGTAAGAAAGAGCAGGTGAAACTCCTCATTGGCAATCCACGTGACGATTCCGTTAACGGGCTTACTGTCACCGTGCAGGGCGGCGGGTTTGACGTTGTTCCCTCCAGTTATTTTGTTGGTACCCTTGACTCTGACCGGTCTGTCATTGTTCCATTCACAATCACCCCCTCCGGCCCTGGAGACCTTGTATTCAATGTCAATTATAAAAATGGTATAAACCCTCATGAAACCTCCCTGACTGTCCCGGTCACGCTTCTTGATAGTAAAAAACAGGCAAGGCCGGTTGTTTCAAATATCCAGGAAAAATCAGATCCTGACGGGACAATTCATATTACCGGGGATGTCACCAACGCAGGGCTTGAACCTGCGAAGGCGGTTATCATCACATCATCCTCCCCTGCGGTTCCGGTTGACCCATATAAATCATATGTCGTAGGCGGCCTCGAACCCGATGATTTTTCAAGCTTTGAAGTGACTTTCACCGCAGATAATGTAACTACCGTCCCCATCCAGGTCACTTACCGTGACAGTGACGGGAACCTGTACACAGAAATTTCAATTGTGGACATCACCTCCAAAATACCTTCGAAGACGACCGGAAGTCCCCTCCCGCTGCCGATAATCGGTTTAATTATCGGGCTTGCGGTGGTGATCGGGGGCGTAATCTGGTACTCCTGGAGAAAAAGATGAGCCAGGACCTGGCCGGGACGAAACCAGTAATCCAGTTTAAGGATGTCACAAAGGTATACTCGCTCCCTGCGGGAGATGTAATTGCCCTTAACCATGTCACATTTTCAGTGGAACCGGGCGAATTTGTGGCAATCATGGGGCCTTCCGGCTCCGGGAAGTCTACCCTTCTTAACCTGATCGGGTGCCTCGATGTACCTACCTCTGGAGACCTGTGGATCTCAGGGACGCGGATTGGGGATATGTCGGATTACGACCTCACACTCCTGCGGAGAGATTCAATCGGGTTTGTTTTCCAACAGTTCAACCTGATCCCGCTCTTCACCGTGCTTGAAAATGTGCAACTACCCCTTACCCTTAAAACGCAGAGCAGCGTGGCTGGTGATCGACCGAAGGACGTGCTCATGTCGGTTGGCCTTGAACCCGCCCTGTATACACATACACCGAGTGAACTTTCTGGTGGCCAGCAGCAGCGTGTTGCAATTGCACGGGCACTGGTGAATGATCCCGAAATTCTCCTGTGTGATGAACCTACGGGAAATCTCGACCGGAAGACCGGTACTGGGATCATGGAACTCCTTGCCGGGATGAACCGGAACGGGAAAACAATCATCATGGTCACCCATGACCCGAAGACAGCAGAATACGCAAAACGGATTATCATTATCGAAGACGGGAGGATCCAATGATCCTTTTTGAGTTTGCGAAACGGAATATCCGGCTTCACTGGCTCCGTTCATTTCTTGCAGTCCTTGGGATTGTAATCGGTGTGGCAAGTATTGCAGCTATGGGGATCCTTGGTAACAGCATGGTGCTCTCGATCGGTGAGAGCCTTTCATCTGTCGGTGACACTATTGTTGTATCTCCCCATACGGGTGGCAGCGGGATGGGCCCCCCCGGGAAGACCAACGAAAAGATCACTGACCGGATGGTGGAACAGATCAAGCGGGCCGTTACACCAAATCTTGCAATACCTGTGTATTCAGGAGGGGACCGGATGAAGATTGGGTCAAAAGAGACAGCCGGGGTCATTTATGGTATTAAAATCGACGATATTCCAACCCTCCTGGAAGTAGACGAGGGCAGCTATTCGCGGGGTGAAACTGCTGCCATGGTGGGTAGAAAATTCGCAGATGAGAATGATATCAAAGTCGGCAGCAGAATATCGGTTGGCACCAAAGGGATTGTAAGGGTTTCCGGAATCCTGAAAGAAAGAGGAATGGGATTTGATATCAACCCGGATTATGGAATTGTTGTTACTGATAACTGGTACGCACAGGCATACAATGCAACAGATTACGACATGGTAGTGGTGAAGGTAAGGGACCTTGCCCAGATTGACAGCGTTAAAGAATCCATAGAAAAGGCGCTTAACAAGCGGGAGCAGGTGGTGAACGTGCTTGAGACCAAGAAAATACTCGAGACGATAATGACTGCATTCAGCAGTATCTCGACCTTCGTAATGGCAATAGGTGGCATATCGCTGATAGTAGCGGGTGTAAGCATCTTCAACATCATGATGATGTCGGTCACCGAGCGGATACGGGAGATTGGTATTATGAGGAGCCTTGGCGCACAGCGGCTTGAAGTAATGAAAATGTTCCTCTACGAAGCCCTGATCCTCGGCCTGGTAGGTAGTACCATCGGGGGGGTATTCTCCCTCCTTGGCGGGTACCTTGTCAGCAGCCTCATCCTGAAAACAACCAAGTATGTATTTGTCCCATCAAGCCTCCTCCCGGTTGTGTACGGCATGGCATTTGGTATCGCGGTATGCCTGGTATGCGGGATATATCCAGCGTGGAAAGCGGCAAACCTTAACCCGATTGAGGCACTCAGGCATGAATGACAGCCCTTTTAGAATTTCTGCAATATTGATTAGCTCATGAACCAGGCTAAGAATGAAATTATTTTCCATAATTACCAAAAATTTTATAATATGGTCTTCATACTCCAAACTACGGTTATCCGGCATAATAATTGTGTGTTATCAGAAAAGATCCTTGAGCTTTCAGGTATATCCTCCAGGTCTATTACCGTTTCTGCAGGAAGGAAAGCTTTGGATTAACCCGGAACATCTGAATAGATTTTGATCATAATAATAATCCTGATAATCCGGTTGGAATGGCTAACTGCCCTGTCCAACGGGTATTAACCGATCAACTGGGTGAGCAAGGATGGATTCAGGGAATGTAACGGGGCCCGGGGCCCGCCGTACGCTGGTCAACCCCTTCGATTTCTTTTCTGAACTCCTGCGTGCAAACTCAGACCAGGTCATCCACATGGTCCTCTATTTTGACGGGCCGGTTGACCACCTGAAGATGCAATGTGCCGTAAAAGATGCCATGCTCACCGAACCTGTCTGTCACAGCAGGCTGGTGGAGTCAGAAGACTCTCTCTGGTGGGAGCTACTTCCCTTCGTACATCCCCGGAAATATTTCTCGGTCCTTGAAAAGACAGGCCAGGAGATGGACCTGCCCCGTGCACTTTCGCAAAACATCGACCCGTATGAAGGTCCCCAGGTCATGGTGTTTCTAATCCGGACACGTGAAGGTACGGGAGATGTCCTCGTTATTAACGCCAGCCATGTCGCAATGGATGGCCGGGGCCTGAAAGATTTAACAGG
>JALOPT010000007.1 GCA_025453715.1 Methanoregulaceae archaeon
CGCCGGGACTCCGTTGTTACTCTCGCCCATGATGAAGTTGGCAAAGCCGGCAATCTCATCCACGACTGCCTCTTCAGTTATTTTCAGCACGTGCCCGAACAGATCGGTATCGCCCCTGAAGTCCCGGATTGCAGGAATCCCACTCCAGCCGATGGCATTTCCTGTCTGTCCACGCCGGAAAGCCCTTCCCACAGTATCCGTGATGATGACATTGATCTCTTTGCTGCAAATGGTCTTTATCCGCTGCCTTACTTCTTCTGCAGCCTGCATTGAATCGGGAGGTAAAAGAATAATCATCCCGTCGTCGATATTACTCTGGTCGACCCCGGCACGGACGCCGATATGCCCCCCTGCGACCTCCGAGAGGATGAATGGGTATTCAAGGAGGATATCAGTCGACGCATCAAGCACGCCCTGGAGAAAACGGGGGTCTTCACCGGTCATTTTCCCGATCCTGACTGCCCGTTCCGATGGTGTGATATCGTTGAGCCTGCGTGTATATCCTTTTGATTTTGAATAGACGGATGAAGCAATGCAAAGAATATCGCCGTCCATGATGCGGGCCCTTTCTGCAATCATTCCGGGGAGGTCATCGCCGTTTTGGATCAGGGGAAGTCCCGTTACCGGCTCTATTGTTATTGTCATGATCATCACTTTCTGCGCATACACAGAGATATGTCATTTGATTTTTTCCTCCCGGAGATTATCATGGTGTTGTCATGATCAGGACAGGGTCAACTGTCCTGGCCGGGCAGGTCTGAACATTGAAATTCTTTCACGAGAACGTCCGCGGACAGGTGGCACCGGTGGGGAAGCCTTACCTTTCAGGCCTGGCTGGGTGTAGAATGGAGGGTCGGTCGAAGGATGACTCATTTGATGCATGAATTTTCCGGGCCTGATAAAAAAATCACTCCCGGGATTCAGGAGACACCGTTATTTCTCTTTTAACGGTCTCAACAGGTAATACAGGCCTTTGCCTTCCGGGATAGAGAGAAAATACAGCCATGAAACGGTAACAGCTGCTATTGATCCAATGGTGTGGCTGAAGTCGCAGGCGATCAGGTTGGAAAGCCCGTCATTGTAATAGGTATGGAAAAAAACATCGGAGGATACCTCCCCGATTTTCCACAGTCCACCGAAAAATGCCATCAGCAGGAATATCGAAACCAGGATTGTTGACCGCTTAAACCTGATGCCATAGGCATCGAGGAAGATAAAGAACACGAAGATTATCAGCCCAACCGC
The DNA here is from genome assembly GCA_025453715.1 of Methanoregulaceae archaeon. Lineage (GTDB taxonomy): Archaea > Halobacteriota > Methanomicrobia > Methanomicrobiales > Methanospirillaceae > CAIKOD01. The sequence continues at coordinate 1,246 of JALOPT010000007.1, forward strand.
CATTCCAGAGACAAAATGGGCTACCTGGTTGTAAAGAGGAAATGTAGGCGACCAGTACCATCGCATGACCCCGCCGGCAATATGGAGGAAGAGTGACATTGAAATGAGACTTTTCACCCCGAACGGCAGGACAATTTTTAACGCTTTTTCAAAAACAAGGGGGACAAGGATGACTGCCATTGAGACAAGTACGGTATAAAAACGCCCCATGTCACCAATTTCTACAGCCCATACGGCAAGGCCGAGAAATAGCAACTCGAATATGAAAACAACTAATAAATCTATCTTGTTCAGAAGAGACCGCGATACTTTCATGAAACTTCATAATATTATTCATCGATATGGAAATATGTTCCTCATATACTCAGGCAGCACCATTGGTTCTTCTACTTTTGAATTACGAGAACATTGTATACCTTATTCCCTGAATGAACCGGTGGATACCGGATACGAACATTAATTATTAACAAAGATTCTAAAAAATCACTTTCAACTGATGTTATCGTAACAAGGTATCCCTCATATACTGCCATGAAACAGGATAAAATGGAGGCCATAAATGACACCGATAATTCCTGTGTTGACGATACGTGAAAGATCTCACTGTTTTTCCGTTGCTTTCGTCAGCCGTTCCACATTACTCTTCGTGAAGAATCCGTCAAAATCACCATACCGCTGGATATATTCGGTCACGATAAGGGTGTTTTGCGAAGGCTCAGAGAAGATCTGTTTAAGACCCTCTTTCTCTGAGCCAATAAGGTCGAGCAGGAATGCCATACCATCTTTTTTCAGGGCCTCAACAGTCGCTTCGATATTTTCGGTCCGGAACGCCATATGATGGACACGGGTCCCATAATTCTGGATGAACTTCTCGGTCGGGCCGGACTCGGCATCATTCGTGAAGGGGGTAATTCCTGAAGTGAAGACCATCGCAAAGTCATCAGTGTCACGACGCGCAACACTCGTAATCGAGTTGAGTGATTTGACATAGACTGCAAAATCGTAATGGTAGTTGGTGAGCGCAACAAATTCAAGGATTGCAGCATCACGATCCTGCGCACGGACCCTTGTTGCCGTATGATCGAGAACAGAGATATTTTGAAGGTGCCGGTATGTCGGTTTTTCAATATCCGGTGTAATGCTGGTCCCTGTCTTCGGGACGTATATCCGGCCCTTACCTTTCCACTCAATAAATCCGAGGGAGTTTCCGGTAAATCGTGATGGGGCTGTCTGGATGAAAGAATAGTCATCCGATTCAATAGGTGCAGGTGTAAGGAATTTCACACCCTTTGACTTCTGGATGGCAACATAATCCTGCAGGTTCTTCGTGTCAAAGACAAACGTCTCTAACCGCGTGTTAGGCAGGGGCCCTGTCATTCGTGCTTTGTTGACCTCAATAAACGGGTTCATTGGTGAATCCCGTGAACGGACTATGACTGATGCAGACCCCGGTATACTCAGCACATAGCTCTGGCACTCCTGTTCGAAAAATGCCTCAATACAGGATAGACCAGTATATCTCAGGAGTTCGTACACAGAAGGCACCAGATGGTCAGGTTCTGTTGCGATAATAACCGCATCGAGGTTGCCAACCAATCCCTCAAGTCCCTCGTCCCTGCGGTTATCAATGGCTAACGATGCACGTTCCTCAAGATCGCGCTCCTGATCAGACATAGCTCCAAGCCCGGTCTCGTGTTCGGTAATCATTGTTGTGCTCGCCCCCTCTTTAGAATACATACGGTATTGCGCTGATAAAAATAGTTATTTGAATCGTGTCCTGAAAAATAATGAAGTTCTCGCCGATATTTTTTAAGAAGGTTTGGAGATTCATATTCGTTCGATCTCCATTCCGGGTTTGTATAGGCCTCAATGGGTTGTATTAGTCCTTAGATCTTTTTAGTCGGAGCCAAGTGTGTAAGTCTCATTATTCTTACCTACATCCAGGCAAAATTTTCCCGTCTTTATTACTCCCCAAAATATCTTGTTCACCTTAAAAAATCGGATTACTGTATACAAAGCTATATGTGAGTTTTACACGTCTACTGTTTCATGGGAAAACTGGTGATAGGTCTACTCGGGAGTCCTCTTTCGGATGGCAACACGGCAAAACTGCTTGACCGTGCACTGAAGGGTGCAGAGGATGCCGGTTGTACGGTGGAGAAAATTGAAGTTGTCAACCTTGATTTCGAGGCATGCAATGAGATGTTTTTCTGCAGGGACCATGACACCTGCATCATGGACGACGATATGCAGCAGCTCTACCCGAAGTTTAAAGAGATGGATTGCCTTATCATTGCGACCCCGGTCATGACAATGGGAATTCCCGGCAAACTCAAATCGATGATGGACCGGTTCCAGGTCTTTTTCATGGCCAAATATATACGAAAAGAGCCTTTCATCTCAAAGGAGCGTAGAAAGGGGCGTAAAGGGCTCTTTATCTGCATCTCGGGCATGAAGACCCCCGAAGTTTTCGTCGGGGTTAAACTGACTGCCAGGGCCTTTTTTGACATTATTGACTGCCAGTATACCGATGAGCTGTTGATCAATGATATGGACACAATTCAGGACGTGGCGGCACACCCGGACCTGCTCGAGTCAGCGTACCAGAAAGGATATCTCCTCGGAAAATCGGTTTTTGAATACAAGTCCGATCATTAAAAACCCCGGCAATTTCCCGAAATACAGATTTTATTTTACTGACCGCGGGCAATTGTCCCGGTTCCAGACTCCGGCCCTCACCCCTAAGTAGATAAGTTGGTACTCCCATCTTCCTTTGTGAACGGGCGAAGGTAAAAAGCCCCTGGCGCACACCGGGACATCAATAGTATCTGATTCCAGGGCTATCTTACAGCAGGGCAGCGGAATCAGACCTTCGTACCGTGGATAACATCACAGAGGGAGATGTGAGGAGATTATGACTGACGAGAGTAAGAGCCCGCTGACGGGCGGGATGCACCGGCAGGTAGCTGGTGGAGGCACATAGAACCGCGAATGGTGGCCGAACCAGTTAAACCTGAAAATCCTTCACCAGCATTCAGCGATGTCAAATCCGATGGGCGGGGAGTTTGACTATGCTGAGGAATTCAAAAAACTGGACCTTGGAGCCGTGAAGAAGGACCTGCAGGTGCTGATGACAGAGTCAAAGGACTGGTGGCCGGCCGACTTCGGCCACTACGGCCCCCTGTTCATCCGCATGGCATGGCACAGTGCCGGGACGTACCGCACCGGGGATGGCCGGGGCGGTGCCGGTGCCGGCCAGCAGCGCTTCCCGCCACTCAACAGCTGGCCCGACAACGCGAACCTCGACAAGGCCCGCCGGCTTCTGTGGCCGATCAAGCAGAAGTATGGCAGGAAGATTTCCTGGGCAGACCTCATGATCCTCGCTGGCAACGTCGCCCTGGAATCGATGGGATTCAGAACTTTCGGCTTTGCCGGCGGCCGTGCTGATGTATGGGAACCGGAAGAGGCCGTGTACTGGGGTTCTGAGAACAAGTGGCTGGACGACAACCGCTACTCCGGTAACAGGAACCTCGAAAACCCGCTTGCTGCCGTACAGATGGGACTGATTTACGTCAACCCTGAAGGCCCGAACGGCGTCCCGGACCCGGTTGCGGCGGCAAAGGATATCCGCGAGACATTCGCCCGCATGGCCATGAACGACGAAGAGACCGTTGCACTCATTGCCGGTGGGCACTCTTTTGGTAAAGCCCACGGTGCCGGTCCTGCGTCCCATGTAGGGCCTGAGCCCGAAGCTGCCCCCATCGAAGAACAGGGCCTCGGATGGAAGAACAGTTTCGGCACCGGCAAAGGTGGGGACACGATTACCAGCGGTCTTGAGGTCACCTGGACCAACACACCAACGAAGTGGAGCAACAACTTCTTCCGGATCCTGTTCGAAAACGAATGGGAGTTGACGAAGAGCCCGGCCGGCGCACACCAGTGGAAGCCGAAGGGAAATGCAGGTGCCGGTACGATACCTGATGCCCATGACAAAGCGAAGCGTCATGCGCCGTCCATGCTGACCACAGACCTTTCCCTGCGGTTCGATCCTGCTTACGAAAAGATTTCACGGCGCTTCTTCGAACACCCGGACCAGTTTGCAGACGCATTCGCCCGGGCGTGGTTTAAACTGACGCACCGTGACATGGGTCCGCGTTCACGCTATCTTGGCCCGGAGGTTCCTGCTGAAGAGCTCATATGGCAGGACCCCATCCCTGCCGTCAATTACAAACTTGTTGATGCACAGGACATCGCCTCCCTCAAGACCAAAATCCTGGCTTCCGGCCTGTCTGTATCAGAGCTGGTCTCGACCGCCTGGGCTTCGGCGTCAACCTTCCGTGGCTCCGACAAGCGTGGCGGTGCGAACGGTGCCCGCATTCGCCTGGCGCCGCAGAAAGACTGGGAAGTCAACCAGCCGGCCCGGCTGGCAAAGGTCCTTGCGACGCTGGAGGGTATCCGGAACGCCTTCAACAACACTGCCTCCAGGGGGAAGAAAGTCTCGCTGGCTGACCTGATTGTCCTGGCCGGATGTGCCGGTGTTGAACAGGCTGCAAAAAAGGCGGGTCATAATGTGACGGTCCCGTTCTCGCCGGGGCGAAATGACGCCTCGCAGGAGCAGACCGATGCCGCATCCTTTGCCGTGCTCGAGCCAAAGGCAGACGGCTTCCGCAACTATACCGGGGGAAAATTCGCCGCATCTGCCGAGGAGTTGCTGATTGACAAGGCACAGCTGCTGACCCTGACCGCACCCGAGATGACGGTGCTCGTTGGCGGGATGCGTGTGCTGAATACCAACTTCGGGGGATCACAACACGGGGTCTTCACGAAGCGCCCGGAGGCGCTCACCAACGACTTCTTCACAAACCTGCTCGACATGGGCACGGAATGGAAGCCGGTATCGAACGACATCGACGTGTTCGAGGGGCGCGATCGGAAGAATGGCGAAGTCAGGTGGACCGGAACCCGCGTCGATCTCATCTTCGGTTCGAATTCCCAATTACGGGCACTGGCCGAGGTCTACGCAAGCGCGGACGGACAGGAGAAGTTTGTCCGGGACTTCATAGCAGCCTGGAATAAAGTGATGACCCTCGATCGTTTCGATCTCGCCAGATCATAAGCATAAATGGTACACGGGTGGAGAACCTCACGAACGTAAATAAGAAGCCCGGGCAGTATATGGCAAAAGGGCTGAGGCTGTGAAGAGTATATCTGGTGTGGCGCCGCGAATCATCTCGTGGAACATCACGCTCCGCTGCCCCCTGAAATGTGCCCACTGTTACGTGGACGCGGGCGACAGCGAGGCAGAAGGAGTGCTCTCCACGAAGGAAGCATTCGGCGTTATAGACCAGATCTGCGAGACAGGGAAACCAGTTCTGGTGCTGAGCGGAGGAGAACCTCTCATGAGGGAGGATATCTTCGATATCGCCCGTTACGGTTCTGACCAGGGACTCAGGATGGTTATGGGTACGAGCGGGGTCCTGATCGATCAGAAGACCGCAGCACAGCTCCGTAAGGCGGGAATTAAAGCCGTAGCGATAAGCCTTGACTCCAAAGACCCGTCAGTTCACGATTCGTTCCGTGGGGTGAATGGCGTCTGGGAAAAGGCCGTGCAGGCGATCAGCAATTGCCGGGACGAGGGAATTGGCATCCAGGTTAACATGTCAGTCGTGCGTCCGGATATCAACGAGGTCAACGAGGTTGTTGAATTAGGGGCATCCCTTGGGGTCCGGGATTACCAGGTCTTCTTCCCGGTCCCGACCGGGAGGGCACGGGAAACGGAACCCGGAACACCGGATGAATACGAAACACTGATCCGGAAGATCTTAAAGAAATACCATAACAGCGGCATAAATATCCGCCCGACGTGTGCCCCACAGTTCCGCCGTATAGCAGAGGAACTTGGGATTAAGAACCCCTCATGGGGCAGGGGTTGCATCGCAGGCATCAGTTATTGCCGGATTTATGCGAATGGGGATGTAACCCCATGCCCGTATCTCCCGGTAAGTGCCGGTAATGTGAGGGCTATCCCGTTTCATGAGATCTGGAACAATTCCAAAATATTTGCAGCACTCCGTGACCCTGATCTTCTCACCGGAAAATGCGGGATATGCAGTTATAAGACCGTTTGTGGTGGTTGCAGGGCACGGGCTTACCGTGGAGCAGGCACATTTTCTCATCAATGGTGTGACGGGCTTGCTGCTCCCGGAGTGCTGAACGGGGACCTCTGCGCTGAAGATCCCTGTTGCCCGTATGAACCGCAGGTGGTTGTACCTTGAAAGGTCATTCATGTCCTGACCCGGTTGATCTGCATATCCTTGATGCACTCCAGGACGATATCCCACTGGTCCCCCGTCCATTCACAGCAATAGCAGAGCGACTGGGAATACCAGAGCGGGATTTTCTTGAGCGGTTGAAACGGCTCCATGAATTGGGTATTGTCCGGGGGATATCCCCGACGATTGAATCCCGGCACATGGGACTTACTGCTGCCACACTGGTCGCCATCCATGTTCCAGATGAAAGGGTCCGCGAAATTGCAGACATTATCAACAGCTATCCCGGGGTTTCACATAATTTCAGGCGGGACCATTACTACACTATCTGGTTTACGCTTTCCGGAAAAAACAGGGAGGATATACAGCATGTACTTGCAGAAATTCTTCAGCGTACTGGTGTTCCGGATAAGGATGTGATGGATCTTCCCACGGTAAGAAAACTGAAAGTGGACGTACGTTTTTCTTTTTTTAACAAAACAGACCAGGAGGATGTCAGTGGACCGGACTGACCTGGACCTGCTCTCTGAACTTGAAAACGGACTCCCCCTGGTAAACGAGCCGTTTAAAGAGGTCGGAAAGCGGTTGAACCTTTCCGGCAAAGAGGTCCTCGAGAGAATTAATAATCTCCGGGCCGAAGGGATTATCCGGAAATTCCAGGCACGGATAAACCAGAGGCAGGTAGGAATATCAGCTAACGCCCTCGTTGCATGGAAACAACCGGGGCCGCCAGGCTGTGATATCGGATCGCTGCTGGCATCGTTCCCGTGTATTACTCATTGCTATGAACGCCTTCCTGTGCCGGGCAGGTGGGAATACTCGGTATATACCGTACATCACGGATATAGCAGGGACGCAGTCCTTGCAGAAATAGGGGATATAGCAAACCGGGTGGGGGTCTTGGATTATGTTGTCCTCTTCAGTACCGAAGAGTTCAAACGCGTCCCGAATGTCCGGATACGGGAGAACGGGTGTACTATGCTATGAACAGGATTACACAGTGCCTACATGGGCGGGGAACGGTGAGTGCTGTGATGCATCACCGCCACAACCCGGATGACCGGATGCCAAGTAAGTACCTTGCATTTGCGGACCAACGCAGGCCTGTTGTATTCTGGAACATCACGAACAGGTGCAATCTCAACTGTGAACACTGTTACAGCCAGTCGGACCCCCATTGCCAGACCGGGGGAGAACTGGCGACAACCGAAGCATTCGGTGTCATCGATGACCTCGCCTCCATGGGTGTTCCCCTGGTTATATTCACTGGAGGGGAGCCCCTGCTGCGGGAAGATCTCTGGGACCTCGCGGACCATGCAGCCACCCGGGGTATCAAAACAGCGCTTAGTACGAATGGCACCCTGATTTCAGCAGATGTTGCCCGCAAAATCAGGAAAAGCGGGATCGAATATGCAGGCATATCACTTGACGGGGCCGGGCCGGATACCCACGACCGTTTCAGAAATTCACCCGGAGCATTTCAAAGAGCAACAGCTGCCTTCGCCAATTGTCGCAAAGAAGGAGTGCGGAGCGGTGTACGTGTTACCCTCACAAAGGAAAACTTCCATGAACTCGGACCTCTTGTCGATCTCGCCCTCGACCTGGGGGCATCGAGGTTCTGCCTGTACTGGCTGGTGCCCTGCGGCAGGGGGTGCAATGACTACAAACGATTACAGCTGGGACGAGGGGAGGTAACAGAGGCCCTGAACCTTCTCTACCGGAAAGCAAAAGAGACCGCCCCGGGGAGGATGGAGTTTCTTACCGTAGACGCTCCCCAGGACTGCATTCACCTGCTCCGGTCAATGGAGCATGACAGGTCACCAGACCTCGCTGATGCACAGGATCTCCTGAAGTCCCTGAAGGGGGGCTGCAGTGCAGGAGACCGTGTAGCTAACATTGACCCCTGGGGAAATGTCTACCCCTGCCAGTTTGCCCGGTCCCCTGATTTTTTTACCGGCAATGTCAGGGAACAACCGTTCCCAGCGATATGGGGGGATGGAAATCATCCGGTTCTCGCCAGGTTCAGGGATAAGGACGGCCGGATAACGGGTAAATGCAGTCGTTGCGGGTATCTCCATATCTGTGGCGGGGGCTGCCGGGTTCGTGCATATGCCTGCTCCGGGAATTTTTCTGCAGAAGACCCGTTCTGCTTTATTGAAAATGATGATTTAACCAGCTTAAAATGATATACTATAACAATTAACAAACGGCTATTATTTCTCAGATATTCCATGGACCGGAAGATTGTTATCATCCTTGTTCTTCTGCTTGTTAGTGGAATCGCACTCTCTCTTGCAGCCTATTTTTTCGGCGTATTCCGCTTCGATATAAGCGTGGCTTTTGCGCTGCGTGGTGAGGACGACCCGGCGTTTGCTGCATTAATGACGGCTGTCAGTTTCCTTGGGGACGGATGGGTCCCGGTTATCCTTGTTTTTGCGGTGGCAGGCATATGTGCAATCCGGAAGAAATGGATCGAAGCGGCATTTGTAATTGCCACCCTTAGCAGTGGAATCATTGCCGGGGTAATCAAGATACTGGTAAGCCGTCCTCGTCCGCCATCTTTTACCCTGGAACCGAATGATATCTTCCAGTCCTTCAACCAGTATGCCTATCCCAGTGGCCATGTCATGTTCTTCGTCGTATTTTTTGGATTTGCCGGCTTACTTTCCTGGAAATTTCTTGAAGGCTGGATACGATGGATCACCGTTTCAGTATGCGCCATCCTGATCGTGCTTATCGGGCCTTCGCGAATCTATCTCGGGGAACACTGGGTGAGTGATGTGATCGGGAGCTACGTAATCGGAACCTTCTGGCTGATTATCCTGGCCCTCCTGTATCAACTGGTACTGTACCGGACCGGCAGCCAGGTGGAGACCGTGCAGGGCAGTTCTGGCGGGGGGCAGGTTGAACAGGGAGAATGGTAACCCATACCAATGGGCCATAATCATACAGGATGAAAATTGAATACACAGGGGCGAAATTTTAATATTAAAATAGGTTTCCCTGCCAGTATCATGTCAGGGTGAAGACCAATTTCCATAAAGCCGGCCAGACTAATGCACCTGGTGATGATGTACCTGTACATTCAAAGGAATACCTGACCATTGACTGGACCGCCCATTATATCCGCCGGTCCATCAACAAGGCGGGTTTACTTGCATCAAACTAATAATTATTACACATTCCCGGTTCTATCATTAGGTAGGTCGTTGCACTGAATGATTCCTGTTCATATTGCAAAAGGCGAACCGGTCCTTCCAGGATACGACAAGCTCTTTCTTCTCGGATCCAACGAATTCACAATATCCACACCCGTCAACGCGACCCGTGTAACCTGGCTGCCCGAACAGGAATCGTTCGATGTAATCATACCTGACTACCTGATAACCGTGCCGAAGGGTGCATTGCAGGATAGAGGAGGGTACCCGTGACAACCGACCCCATACTGGCTCTTTATATTGACGACGAACCAGCCCTCCTTAGCATCGGGAAGGCCTTTCTTGAGAGGGGCGGGGCATTCCAGGTAGATACTGCCGGGTCCGCTGCGGAAGCGTTGAAGGCCATGGCAGCCAGGGAATACGATGCCATCATATCCGATTACCAGATGCCGGAGATGGACGGGATCAAGCTCTTAAAGGCGGTTCGAAAGTCCGGAAATGAGATCCCTTTCATCCTGTTCACGGGTAAGGGAAGGGAGGAGGTCGTCATCGAGGCCCTGAACGAAGGAGCTGATTTCTACCTCCAGAAAGGTGGGGACCCGATGGCCCAGTTCGCCGAGCTTGCTCACAAGGTCAGGCAGGCTGTGAAACGGCGTCAGGCAGAACTCTCGCAAACCGAGTCAGAGAAACGGCTCGCAGATATCATCAATTTCCTCCCGGATGCCACATTTGCCATAGACCGGGCGGGCCATATCATCGCGTGGAACCGGGCCATCGAGGAGATGACCGGATTACCTGCATCGGAGATGATCGGGAAGGGGAACTTTGAGTACGCTCTCCCGTTCTACGGGGTCCGGCGCAAGATCCTCATCGACCTGATCTTCGAGCCCGATGACGTCATTGCAAAAAATTACGCCCACATCATCCATGAGAAGGATATCCTGATCGCAGAAACCTCGCTCCCCCGGCCGAAAGGGAACGTTGTGACCCTGATGGGAAAAGCAAGCCCGTTGTATAACAGGAAAGGGGAGATCGTCGGCGCAATCGAGTCTATCCGGGATCTCTCTGAACGGAAGCAGGCCGAGGAGGAACTGCGCAAGAGCGAAGACCGCTTCAGCCGCGCGATTGCCGGGACCGGAGCGGGGCTGTGGGACTGGGACATGGTCAACGACCGGGTATTCTTCTCCCTGCAGTGGAAAACGATGCTGGGCTACGGGGACTCTGAGGTGGAGAATAACTTCTCAGGCTGGAAGAACCTCTGGCACCCGGACGATGCGGCCCGGATCGAGAAAGCCGTGAGTGACTACCTCGAGGGAAAGACGACAAAATACGAGATCGAACACCGCCTCCGCCACAAAGACGGCAGCTGGCACTGGATTCTTACGCGCGGCGACATCCACAGGGACGCAGAGGGAAGACCGGTCCGCTGGACGGGGACCAATATCGATATCACCGAGCGCAAACTGGATGAAAACGAGCTCCGGGCTGCACACAAACAACTCACCGCATCCGAAGAGAAGCTGAAAGCAAACCTGGAGACGCTGACACGGCAGGAACAGATCATCCGCGAAAGCGAGTCAAGGCTCAGGTCATTCATAGATACAACGTCCGATGCTGTCATGATTATTGACGAAGAGGGAAAAATTATCGAATGGAATGCCGGATCAGAGCAGATTTCGGGGATTTCAAAGGAGGAGGCCATCGACAGGTACTGGTGGGATGTCGGGATCCGTCTCGTTCCCCGTGAGCGACGTACAGAGGAACGCAGAGCAGCGCTCGAACAGATGATCCGCACGGGATTATCAACCGGTGTCCCGAGCTTTACCGGGCCAATTGTCACAGAAATTGAACGTCCCGATGGTACGAGTGTAATTATCCGGCAGACTATTTTCCCTATCAAAACGGAGAAAGGATTCCGGTTCGGTGCAATCTCACAGGATATCACAGCTGATAGCCGGGGAAATGATGCTCTAATGGAGAGCGAGCAGAAATACCGCACACTGGTCGAGACAACGGGCACCGGTTTTGTCATCGTTGATGCAAGGGGGAATGTCCTTGATGCCAACCCCGAGTATCTCCGCCTTACCGGCCATACAGAGCTGGCAGAGATCGCGGGCAGGAACGTCCTTGAATGGACAGCAGTATATGAGAAGGAGAAGAATGCGCAGGCGGTGCAGCAATGCGTCAGGGACGGGTTTATCCGTAACTTCGAGATCGATTACGTAAGTACTAACGGCACGATCACGCCGATCGAGATCAACGCGACCGTCCTTGAATCCGGGGAAGGCTTCCGCATCCTTACGCTCTGCCGGGACATCACCGAGCGCAGGAGAGCGGAGGAGGAGGCAGCACTCCTTGCCTGCCTCAACGATCTCAGCCCGGCATCCGTGATCGTCCATACCCCTGATGGGGAGATGCTGTATGCAAACCAGCGGACACTCGAACTCCACGGTTGGACCCGTGAAGAGTTCATGGCAAAGAACCTGCACGAGATCGACGTACCGGAAAGCGAGCAGCTGATCAACGAGCGGATAAATCAGCTCCGCATGACCGGAGAGGCATCATTTGACGTTAAGCATTTCCGTAAAGACGGTTCGATTATCCCACTCAATGTCACGGCAAAGATCACGACATGGAACGGCCGGGATGTGCTCCTGAGCGTATCCACAGACATCTCTGAACGGATGCAGTCGGAAGCAGCCCTGAAGGAAAGTGAAGCCCGCCTGCAGTCAGTCCTCAACGGCCTGCCTATCCTCCAGTTCGTGATTGACATGAACCACCGGGTCATTTCCTGGAACAAGGCGATCGAGGAGTATAGCGGCATCAGCGCTGCTGATATCCTTGGTACCGACCAGCACTGGCGTCCGTTCTACCCGGAGAAGCGGCCGGTTCTTGCCGACCTTGTTGTCGATGGCAACACAGACGGCCTCTTCAAGTGGTATGCCGGTAAGCTGCAGAAGTCCCGGTACGTGGACGGCGCCTATGAAGCGACTGATTTCTTCCCCCACATGGGCACAGCAGGAACATGGCTCTCGTTCACTGCAGCCCCGGTACTGGATGCGAAGGGAGCGATCATCGGTGCTGTCGAGACGCTCGAGGATATCACCGGGCGGATTGCCATTGAGCAAGCTCTACGTGAGAAAGAAGGGCTTTACCGCCTCATTGCGGAGAATACCGCAGACCACATCTGGATCTTCGATATGAACATGAGGATGACATACACGAGCCCGTCTGTCACCAGGTTGAAAGGATTTACGGTCGAGGAGACGCTGTCCCAGTCCCTTCAGGATATGATGACCCCAGACTCCGCTGAATCAGTCCTGAAACGGTTCCAAGAGGAGATGGAGATAGACGCAGCCGGGACTGCCAATCCGGGCAGGACAATCTCTTTTGAGACCGAAGAGTACTGTAAAGACGGGACAACTATCATTGTTGAAAATGCAGTGACACTGCTGCGGGATTTCGCAGGGATGCCGGTCGGAATCCTCGGAGTGTCGCGCGATATCACGGTACGCAGGAAGGCACTGGCAGCCCTTGCTGATAGCGAGGAACTGTACCGGAAACTGGTCAGCACGGTGCCTGATCTCGTGGCAAGGACTGACCTTGCAGGAAACATCGTCTATATCAATGAGACCGGGATAACCATGAGCGGCTATGCGACGGCCAACGATGTATTGGGCAAATCGGTTTTCGATTTCTTTTCACCGGACGATCTTCCCCGGGCAATCGAAAACACAAAAAAAATGTTCGTCCGCCAGCTGGGCCCGGTCGAGTACACCTTCATCTCCCGTGACGGGAACCGGTTATCACTGGAGATCAACGGGGATGTCCTCCGTACCCCTTCTGGCGAACCGTTCGGGATGGTGTATGTCGGACGGGACATCACCGGCCGCAAGCGGGCGGAAGAAGAACTCCGGGAAGCCAACAAAAAGCTAAGCCTTCTCTCATCAATCACACGGCACGATATCATCAACAACATCAGCGTCTGCAGGGGGTATCTTGCACTCGCCAAATTGGAATCGTCAAATGCGGAGATGCAGAGGTTCATCAAAGCTCTTGAAGAATCGATGGAAACAATCCAGTCCCAGATAGACTTTTCCCGGATTTACCAGGAACTCGGGACGGCTGATCTGGTATGGCAGGACATCGGGGAGGTACTGCGAAAGTGTACGGCCGCTAAGAGTATCCCGGTTGAATCCGGTATCAAGGACCTTGAAGTATTTGCCGATCCGCTGCTTGGCAGGGTTTTCTATAACCTGATGGACAACGCGGTGCGGCACGGGGGACATGTATCAGCAATTTGTGTTCATGCAGAACAGCGGGGAGATGAGATGATGATTGTCTGGGATGATAATGGCATTGGGATCCCTGCCGGTGAGAAGGAGAAGATCTTTGGGCAGGGCTATGGCAGGAACACCGGCCTCGGGCTCTTCCTTGTCAGGGAAGTGCTTGCCCTTACCGGCATTACAATCCATGAAACAGGTGAACCGGGGAAAGGTGCACGATTCGAGATGATCGTGCCAAAAGGGGCATGGCGGATCATCCCGGGCCGACAATAATTCAGATATCCTCCATCTCTAACATTGACTAAATTCGGGACAGGTTTTCCAAGCCCATTCGTGGACCGCATAAAACCCGGGCACGAGAGCCCTGGTGCTGGAAACGCATAGAAATAACACATTGGAAATCATGCACGGGAAGACTGCAGGATATTATCCTGAAAACCGGCAGGCATTGTTTCAAGGGCGAATGCACGGACATCTGCCCTGTTTGTATCCGGTCTTTGGGGAAGGGTCTTTCATGGTATTGACACATCACGCTCTTTTTTATCAATCCCCTCCTGTATTGGTACAGGAATTGTATGACTATCGACTGGTACAGAGAGTTTGTCGACCTGGACTATACGCCGGCTGATGACGAGATCGTCTGTCTCTTCTATTTCGAGCCGGCAGCAGGGATCAGCATGGAGGAGGCAGCCGGGAGGATTGCCTCAGAGAGCTCTACGGGGACGTGGACAACGCTCTTCACCCTGCCACCACGAATGAAGGCTCTGCAGGCGACCGCTTTTTCAATTGGGAAGAATTTCGTAAAGATCGCCTACCCGCTTGCGCTCTGGGAGGAGGGAAATGCCGTCCAGCTGCTCAGCGGGATCGCGGGGAACATCTTCGGGATGAAGGCAATCGCGAACCTCCGGCTCATCGATGCAACGCTTCCACCGGCATATCTGAAGCACTTTGGGGGCCCGCACTATGGCAATGACGGGATCCGGAAGATGATGGGCATCCATGGCAGGCCTCTCACGGGTGCCGTGCCAAAACCCAAGATCGGTTTCTCGGCAAAGGAGCACGCGGAGATTGGGTACGAGACCTGGATGGGTGGCTTCGATTTCGTAAAAGACGACGAGAACCTGACCTCCACATCGTTCAACCGGTTCAACGAACGCGTGGAGCGAATGACCAGGTTCCGTGACAGGGCTGAAGCGGAGACTGGCGAGAAGAAATCGGCGTTCCTCAATATCACGGCCGACGTGGGGACCATGATGAAGCGTGCCGACCTCCTCGCGGAGTACGGATGGAACTACGCGATGATCGATGTCGTTGTTGCGGGAACTGCCGGGATCATGACAATGCGGGACTACTGCTCGGATCTCGGGCTTGCCATCCATGCGCACCGTGCGATGCACGCTGCTTTTGACAGGAATAAAAAACACGGCATGACCATGTTTTTCCTCGCAAAGATGATGCGGCTCATCGGGGTCTCGCAGATCCACACGGGGACTGCGGTCGGGAAGCTGGCCGGTACAAAGAAGGAGTCCATGCTGCTTGCCGATCTTCTCCGGGAGAACAAGATCGACGCTTCCGGAAATCTCTGCCTCGCGCAGGACTGGGGGAGGATGAAATCCGCGTTCCCGGTCTCTTCCGGAGGACTGCACCCCGGCCTTGTACCGGACGTGCTGGACATATACGGGACAGAGCTTGTACTGCTGGTTTCAGGTGGCATCCACGGGCACCCGAAGGGGACGCGGGCCGGGGCGAAAGCTACCATGCAGGCGATCGAGGCATGGCAGGAGGGCATTACGCTGGATGAGAAGGCAAAGACGGCAAAGGAACTTGGAGAAGCGCTCGGTAAGTGGGGCTACTACAAGCCGAAATAAGTGACCGGATGTACCCCCATAGCCTTATTGAGCAGCACACGTACGTAAGGATCCACGTGCCCTGTGCCTGATGCATCTCAATGGCGGATTCAGAACCCGCCGGCTTCGGAAGTGGTGCGACTGATTCCATAATTTTTGGTTTTTTTTCAATAATAATTCCGGTAATCCCTCGGAGCGGGGTACATGGAGCAGAGGGGTACGTAACTTCTCCAGGGAGCATTCCCGTCAAAAAAAAAGCGATGTGCTTTTCAAATCAGCTTAACAGCTAACAATGTGAATAACAAAACGGCTCAAATTTCGAAAAGTGCGAGGGGAGGGAGTCGAACCCGCGAACCCCTTCGGGAACAGATCTTGAGTCTGCCTCTGTTGGCCACTTAGATACCCTCGCGCGAGAACATATTGGATGCTGATAGTAAAAGGTTTTGAGGTCCGGATTCGAGGTCCTGTTGTGAGGTTTCAATTCTATCATAGGACATATGAATACATCTAAAATAATTATTACATACAATCGAATGTGGACTAAAACATCAATTAAAATTTTGTTTGGCCTCTGTTGAAACCCTCTTGAATCTCTCCTGCAAATTAGATTATTCCAAAATCCAGTCACGCTCCCGGGGTCCCGCCCCGCCGCTGTGGAGACCCCGGTCAGGATAGGGAATAATCTCCAAATCTCTGAAATTTCTTGAATCCCCTAATAGAACCCTGCCAATGAATATCGTATCGGAGGTGGGGTAGGGAGACGTTGAAATTCCCTCTCTCAATATATTCTTTCTTTTTTTAACGATGCAGGGTTTCAACATAGCCTTTTTTTGCAATGTTTTGAGTTTAGGTGACCATTTTATTAAGTTCGTATCTATTGTACCGATTTATATTCAATAGACCGGGATCAGGAGCAAAACAAATCAGATAGTATCTCATAAACCAATTGAGAGATATTTAGAATTCATAACATCGGAATAACTGAGGTATACTCGTGCTTATCGGACCATCTCCCAAACTGGAAATGGAAATTTACGTAGATACATCGTTTTGCAACGGGTGTGCAAACTGCATAGATGAGTGCACAATGGGGGTTTTTAAAATGGATGGCGGAAAGGCCTTTGTTGAAAACGAATATATCTGTGCCGGGTGCTTTAAATGCCAGAATTTTTGTCCAATGAATGCGATTCAACCCCGGATTGTAATGAGAGTATCATGATTCATCCGGATCCAGGTCGCATGAAAACTGTCTGTATGGCAGTTCATTCTGTCCAGCCTTGCTGAAAAAAAGAAGGATTATTGTTCCTGTATGTCTTTTTTCATTCCCTTTCTGACTGCTTCAATAAACTCCGGATCTGACCTGATGTATCTTTTCAAATCGGTAATTAATTGAGTCCGGCCTTCGAGCCATCCATTGTAAAATGCCATGTACAAATCCCAGTCTCCACGCTTCAAATGGTCAAACCGGGTGTCGACATCTCCGATTATCATCGTTGAATTGATTTTAATTCTTTAATGCCCCCGGAAAATTTTCAGCTACTGTGCGGCAGCATATATCCCCCTTTCTGTGCCTTATTCCTTTTAATTAATTCCGCCTCCACTCCTTCGATGATTTCACCATCAGGACATAAAATCAGCCAGTCCCATCTGCTGGTCTTTTTCTGTCCCGAATGTGGACTCTATCGACATGATAAGCACCTCAACTCGCTGCCGCGTATATTCGGAGACCTCGTATTTTTTACAGATGTCCTGCGACATCACGAGATATTTTTTAACAGACCCCTCGTGGACCGTCGGGATGATATTCCCCCCGCACTTGATGCATTTCCCGGCAAGGGGCATCCTCCGGTGGCTCTGGTTGCATTTTGTACAGCGGAATTTCTGTTTTGAGAAGGCATTGAGGTTTCCCTGGAGGTCGCGGATAAAATGCGTGTTGAGTACCCGCTCGGCAACGTCATCTTCGTCAACAGCCCTGATTTCCTCGGCCAGTTTCAGCTCGGCATCAAGCTTATCGAGCATCGACTCGAGCCTCGTATAGGTAGACTCTGTCGGCCCGGCCGAAATGTTACTTGTGCTGTGGGTGTAGAAGAACCCCTCAACCTGGGCCGGCGTCCCAAGGCGTCGTTCAACCCGGTCAACCAGGTGTTCCACGTCTTTCGGGTGTGTTTACTGCTGTGCAGCCCTGTACAATTCGAGGGGATATGACGCCCCAACGTCGATATTAAGACTTTCCTTGTCTATTTCTGCAGGGTCGATACGGGTCGTAAGGACGAGCGGTGCGTCCATCGAACCGCCACGG
>JALOPT010000111.1 GCA_025453715.1 Methanoregulaceae archaeon
GCCTGGCTGCTCCCGTAGATGGCAACGATCGTATCAAACAGGTCGCCGCTCCCTTCAGTCGAAAGCCGTTCATTCCCGTTGCTGGAAAATAAAAAGGAAATTCCGGGGTTCGCAATCGCAAACGCCTCCATGGTCCTTGTAATGGCAGTGATCTCGGAACCAACCGGTTTCTGGAACTTTTTTCTCGCAGGGGTATTGAAAAAGAGGTCACGAACGGTGATTGTTGTCCCGGCAGGCGCCCCGGTTTCATTCACTTTTTCTATACCCCCGCCGCGGATAATTACCTCTGTGCCACTATCCCCGCCGCCGCGTTCCATGGTCACCAGGGTAACGTGGGCAACCGCGGCAATACTTGCCAGGGCTTCCCCGCGGAACCCGAGAGTCCGGCAGTGGTCCAGGTCACCGATACACTGGATTTTGCTTGTTGCATGCGGGGTGAATGCAGAACAGGCATCTTCCGCCCCCATACCACACCCGTTATCAGTGACCCGGAGCGACGTGATCCCGTCCCTGCCCGACTCAAGCAGCACCATTATCCGGGTAGCACCGGCGTCAATGGAGTTTTCCACCAGTTCCTTCACAACAGAAGCCGGGCGTTCCACCACTTCTCCCGCGGCAATCTTGTTTACCGTGGCCTGGTCAAGGAGCCTGATCCTGCTCCTGTTGTGCCCGTCCATTCACCTGCTCTCCTGGCTGGCATTATCCCGGCCCTCTGCCGCCTTACCATCCTCCCTGGTAACATGGGAATGGCCGGGTGTAGCTGCATTTCCTATGTGCCGGGACTTGTCCGGATCCGGGTAATTTCCCTGCTTCACTTTTTTCTGGATTTCGTGGAGCCGGGTGAGGGCCTCAAGAGGTGTCATGGTATCGACCGAAAGCCCCTCTATCTCCTGCAGTACGGGATCTCTTGGGGCAACCGGCGTATCAACGAGGAGCATCTGTGTATATCGCCGGACTTTGCCACCGGGATTCGTGTCCCGGCCTTCGACCTCACCCATGATAGTATTCGCACGATCGGTCACCTTTCTCGGCACCCCTGCAATTTGTGCAACATGGATCCCATAGCTCCTGTCGGTCGCACCAGGGACGATTTTCCTGAGAAATACCACTTCTTTCCCGGTGTCCCGCACGGCAAAGTGATAATTTCTGACCCTGGGGAGGTCGGATTCAATACCAACGATCTCATGGAAATGTGTGGCGAATAGTGTCCTCGGGCCGGCACCTCCCTTTCCGTGGAGGAATTCCAGCACCGCCTTTGCAATGCAGAAACCGTCAAGCGTGGAAGTGCCCCTCCCGATCTCATCAAGGATCACAAGGCTCTTTTTCGTTACGTTGTTTAAAATATTCGCGAGCTCTATCATTTCGACCATGAAAGTCGACTGGCCGGAGGAAAGGTCATCAAAGGCACCGA
Source organism: Methanoregulaceae archaeon (assembly GCA_025453715.1). Taxonomy (GTDB): domain Archaea; phylum Halobacteriota; class Methanomicrobia; order Methanomicrobiales; family Methanospirillaceae; genus CAIKOD01. The sequence continues at coordinate 1,412 of JALOPT010000111.1, forward strand.
CCCGGGTAAAAATTCTGTCAACAACACCGATTTCTGCGTAAGATGCCGGGACAAAACTCCCCATCTGTGCCATAATGGTAATAAGGGCAACGGAGCGCATGTAGGTCGATTTCCCAGCCATATTCGCCCCGGTGATAATCAGTACCTGTTCACCGGATGCATCAATCAGGACATCGTTTGGTACAAAACCCCCGGTCATCCGGCGTTCGACAACCGGATGCCGGCCTTCCCTGATGAGGTGCCGGTTCCCGGGATCGATGTTAGGCCTTACATACTGGTATTTACGGGCAGATTCTGCAAGGGCTGAAAACAGGTCGAGATGCCCGGCACCTTCCGCTGAGGACTGGATTGCCGGAACAACCTCCTGCAGTTCACGGAGCAGTGCGGAGTAGAGGACGGCCTCACGGGCCAGCAGCCGTTCATCTGCATTGGCAATGCTTGCCTCCTTTTCACGGAGAGAGGGGATAGTAAACCGTTCACCCGTCGACGTGGTCTGTTTTCGTTCGTATTCTGGCGGCACAAGGTGGAGGTTTGGCCTTGTCACCTCGATGTAGTACCCGAATACGGAAGTATAGCCAACCTTCAGGGACTTGATCCCGGTAGAAGCACGCTCCTCCTGCTGTAACTGCACGATCCAGTCTTTTCCTGAACCGGATATACTTCGCAGGTGGTCAAGCTCCGCATCATACCCTTCCCGGATCACCATGCCATTCTTTACGGTTGCCGGGGGGTCTTCCACGATTGCCCGCTGGATGAGGTCAATTGTTGCCTGGTGGTCCCTGAGGGCAGCCAATGCGTTTTGTATCGACAAGGGCAGGTCACCGGTTCCTGCTTCAACCAGCGACCTGATCTCAGGGAGTGCCTGGAGCGACCATGAAAGGGTGAAAAGGTCACGGGGGCCGGCATTCCCGTAGGATATCCTGCCGGCAATCCGGGAAATATCGCTGCAACGGGATAGCAGGTCACGGAGAGAGGCACGCAGCGGGGTATGTGAAGCAAAATACGCAACCGCATCAAGGCGGCCATTGATCTCTTCATGGCCGGTAAGGGGATTGGTAAGGCAACGGACAAGAAGGCGGCTCCCCATGGGGGTTTTTGTCAGGTCCAGTGTCTTTTTAAGAGTCCCGTCCTCCCCGCTATCCCGGATATTGTTGAGTACTTCAAGGTTCCGGAGCGTTACGGCGTCGAGCACCATCGTGCCGGTTACACTACGGTCAGAAATACCCGTGATGTGTCGCAGTTCTTTTCCCTGGGTCTCCTTTGCATACGATAATGCTCCACCGAGCGCCCTGACTGCAGATACCCGGGAAAACAGGCCATACCCGTCAAGTGAGGCGACCTGAAAATGCGACATCAACACGTCTTTTGCCCGTTCAAAACCGAATAATTCTCCCTTCCACTGTGTCACCGGGACAGCACGGTCCTTAAGAAGCGTGATTACCTGCACATCCGTGCCGGGTGGCACAATGCATTCACCGGGGTGATACTTTGCAATTTCTGCATCGAGCGACTGGAAATGGTTCTCCATCGGGCATACTGAATAGAAAAACTCGCCGGTGGTGATATCAAGAAATGCCGCAGATACAACCCCTGCATTACGGTCTTCGGCAACAGCCATGAGATATGCGGCAGCCGTTGAGGGGACCATCGAGGGGTCGATGACAGTCCCGGGCGTTATCACCCTGGTGAGTTGCCGTTTTACAATTCCTTTTGATTCTTTCGGGTCACCCACCTGGTCGACGACTGCTACGCGGTAACCCTTCCTGACGAGGCGGGCAATATATGAATCGAACGCGTGGCACGGGACACCGGCAAGCGGGATCTTTTCCCCGCCGGAACCCTTTGAACGGGAAGTCAGAACGATATCAAGCTCCCGCGAGACGGTCTCGGCATCGTTCCAGAACGTCTCGTAAAAATCGCCGATCTGGAAGAACAGTATCGATTCGCCGCATTCTTTCTTCAGCGTATGATATTGCTCCATTACCGGGGTAAGGCGTTTTCCGCCGCCTTCATTCCCAGCTCCGTTCTCCTGCGGCATTGTGTACACAATAGGGAAACAGACCAGAAATATCTCGCGGTATGATTATTTAGGGAGATCTTTTTTAGCGGTTCAAAAAGGAGTATCGCATTGATTTTCATACCGGATTGCGTCGATCAGGGTAATTTTCGTTGAATGAGACAGATGAGGATACAGGCTCATTAACATTCCTGCCTGTACCTCACCTGAGGTCACAATTTCGCAGGCAGCAGAAGTTGATCTCTCAACCCGGGTGCCGCCGGCCGGTTTCAAATTTGCATGGCACGGGCATTTCCAGAGGAAATGGATAGGGTACCAACAGGTTCATTGAGCAGATAATTATGTTAACAACTATTTCACCGTCATGGAGAAAGAGGGTTCCATCAGAAACCCTATATCTTCACAATTGTAATGTTTTGAGTTAATCATGAAATGCCTGGTTGCATGGTAACCTGCTCATCTGGTGGCAATAGACCGTACAGATTGACGGCCACCCGAAATGCCAGCGTACCTGGCTGGAAAAGGGCAGGCTTAAATAAATTCCCGGACTTTCCTCTAGCGCTGATGCCTGGGAAAATTCACCGGCATGACAGTTTGTCCGGATATATATCCGCAAATTTACGGGCAATCATGATAAGCGGGGAAAAATTCACATGGAAATGATGCACACGTGGTGCCCGGTACCTGAAGGAACGCGATAATGCCAGTCCTCGATATTGAATCATTTACCGGTCTTTCCAGTCTGCAGGTAGCTGATAAACTGAAAAGAGAGGGCTACAATGAACTCCCCGAGTCGAAGAAACGCAGTATTTTCGGTATCATCATTGAAGTAATCCACGAGCCGATGTTTATTCTGCTGGTAGCAAGCGGCCTGATCTATTTTGCACTCGGGGATGTCTCCGAAGGACTTATGCTGATGAGTTTTGTGCTTGTCATCATTGGCATTACCGTCTACCAGGAGCAGAAAACCGAAAGGGCGCTGGAAGCGCTGCGAAATCTTTCAAGTCCCCGGGCACTGGTGATCCGGGACGGCGAACAGGTCCGGATCCCGGGCCGCGAGGTCGTAACCGGGGACCTGGTCATCCTCGTCGAAGGGGACCGGGTCCCGGCTGATGGCGTCCTGCTCTCTTCAAACAATGTATCAGTTGACGAATCGCTCCTGACCGGTGAATCAGTCCCGGTCAGGAAAATAGCATGGACGGAGGGTGTGTATGCCGAACGGCCTGGCGGCGACGACCAGCCCTTTGTCTATTCGGGGACGATGGTCGTTCAGGGCCAGGCCCTTGCAGAGGTCAGGTCAACCGGGGCGGGAACCGAGATGGGAAAGATCGGTACGGTCCTGCAAACCGTGGAACGGGGTGAGACCCGGCTCAAGGGTGAGATCTCGCGGATCGTCCGGACCATTGCAATTGTGGGTCTCTTCCTGTGTGCAATTATCGTGGTCGTATACAGCCTTTCCCGCGGAAACTGGATCGAGGGGTTCTTAGCGGGGATCACCCTTGCAATGGCAATCCTGCCTGAAGAATTCCCGGTTGTCCTGACGATATTTCTTGCTCTCGGGGCTTGGAGGATCTCCCGGAAAAATGTACTGACCCGCCAGGTGCCCGCAATTGAGACACTGGGTTCTGCAACCGTGCTGTGCGTAGACAAGACCGGCACCCTTACCGAGAACAGGATGTCCGTTCACACATTTTATGCATCAGGCCGGATGTGCGAACATGATGCAACGGGGAACAATTCCGTTGCGGATACCTGTCATGAAGTGGCTGAGTTTGCCATTCTTGCCTGTAAGAAAGACCCGTTCGACCCGATGGAAAAGGCGTTGCTAAACCTTGCGAAGGGCGATTTCGGGACAACTGAACATGTCCATTCCGGCTGGGAGCTCATGCTCGAATACCCTCTCTCTCCCGGGCTCCTTGCAATGTCCAATGTCTGGAGATCACCGGAGGGAACTGACTACATTATCGCCTCGAAAGGTGCCCCGGAAGCACTCGCAGACCTGTGTCATTTCAGCGAGGAAAAGAAACAGGAATTTGCCGTGGATATCGACAAAATGGCATCGCAGGGGCTTCGTATCATTGGTGTGGCAAAAGCATCGTTTTCCCAGGCTGAACTGCCCGGAGGGCAGCATGATTTCACTTTTACATTCCTCGGCCTTGTGGGATTTGCAGATCCGGTCCGTCCATTCGTTGCCAGAGCGGTGAGCGAATGTTATTCTGCAGGTATCAGGGTCATCATGATTACCGGGGATTATCCCCTTACCGCACAGAACATCGGCAGGCAGATAGGTCTTGTAAATACCG
>JALOPT010000008.1 GCA_025453715.1 Methanoregulaceae archaeon
AATGTCCAGGACGAAGTAGCCCACCGGGGCGAAGTCATAAAGGTCGAGATATTTATCGCGAAGTTCTTCAGCTGCATTACGGGTCCGGATTAACTCTTCATTCTGTATCTCGAGCTCCACCTGGTGTACCTGCAGCTCATGGAACTGCGCTTTTTGTCCCTCAGGTGTGAGCAGAGTTTCCTGGACACTTTTCCTTCTCCCCAGGGTTTCTTCCGCCCGGGCACGCAGGTCTTCTGCAGGATACCCGTTTTGTTTTTTACCAGGTTTCACCGGCGCTTTCTTCATTTCATCAAACCTAATATACCACTATAGCGGGAGTTCTGTTATGGTGAGAAGGATTAAGGGGGGGCGTGAGCCTTCGGATTCGACCTGCCTTGCATTGAGCACCATTTTCTGCCTCCCTGTACCGGGTACATCCATCTCAACGATATTATCTTCAAAAATCCTGTTTTCCCCGATTACCGTGTCAAGTAATTCCCTAAGTTCGGGAGTGTCCAGTTGCCCGCTGTTGATCAGGGACAGATTTTTACCTATAACCTCATCCTTCTCATGCCGGAATTTATTGAGGAACGAACGGTTTGCAGACAGTACAGTCATGGTGTTGTCAAGGACGACAAGGGGGTCCCTGACCGTCGTAATTACTGCCTCGGCAAAGCTGAGTGCATCTGACATTTTCTGTTCCAGCTGCCGGTAATTCGTGATATCGGCTAACGTAATGACAATGCCCTCTATCCGGTTCTCCAGCGTCCTGTAAGGCATTATCCTTACAATAAAGGACTTCCCTCCCGATGCAGGGACGACTTTTTCTGAAAATACCAGTGTCCGAAGCACTTCCCGCAAATCATGGCCCATGTCCGGGTACACCAGGTCAGACGTAATATCGGTCACGGGTCGCCCGATATCCCCGGGGATCATCTTGAATATTTTACTCGCCTGGGCGGTGAACCGCCTGATATTGAGATGTTCGTCCAGGAATACCGTGGCAATATTCGTACTGTTGAGCAGGTTTGCGAGGTCGTTGTTCACACCGGAAAGCGCATCGACCCTGCCCTGTAACTCGGCGTTGACGGTCTGGAGCTCCTCGTTCAGGGATTGTAATTCTTCTTTTGATGTGGTAAGCTCCTCGTTTGTTGACTGCAGCTCCTCGTTTGTCGACTGCAGCTCTTCATTGGTCGACTTAAGTTCTTCCTGCGAGGTCTGCATCTCCTCCTGTGTGGTCTGAAGGTCCTCGTTCACCTCTCTCAGTTGCTCTTCAAGCTGGGCAATTCGGGCATTACGGAGTTTTACCGGCGTGGTTTTCTCTTTACCGGTAATCCCGGCATGTTCATGGGGGGGGGCCACATCCAGAAAAGCAACCATCAGCATTCCACGAAGCATATCAGGCTGATCAACCGGCTGAACGGTGATATCAACGTACTGGACCCCGCCATTGGTCCCGACATGAAGATTTTTAACGGTGACAGGACTTTTATCACGGACTGCTTTATTAATAGCGCTTGTCAGCTCGTGCCGGATACCGTCCCGTGCCATAACAAAGATGTTCCAGTTCGCTTTTCCTGCAGCCGGTTCTAAATATTTCCCCGTTTTTCCATTGATATAGAAGATATCCCCCTGGTCACTGACCAGGACTGCTGCAGGGGAGAGCTGCCGGAGAACTACCTGGTCTGCAAGGGACTGGAGGTTGGTTACGGGTTTTGGGACTTTTATTTCACCTGTATGTTCCGGAAGTGAGGGAAAGAACGTTGTTGGAAACTCGACAGGTACATTACCGGGAACGGGCTGGACCCGCTGGAAAATCCTGGAGTCGTGGTCAAGCACATGGAACAGCGTTGTAAAGCCCCCGATAGATTCAGACGTGCCCAGGAGCAGTATCCCCCCGTTATTCAGGGAATAGTGGAATAAAGGAAGAAGCTTTTTCTGAATTTCAGGCTCGAGGTAGATAAGCAGGTTCCGGCAGCTGATGAGGTCAAGCTTGGTAAACGGCGGGTCCATGATCAGGTTCTGTGGTGCAAAAATCACCATCTCGCGGATCTCCTTGCTGACCCGGTAACCCGGTTCCTCCCGGGTAAAAAAACGCTCCAGGCGGTCTTGTGAGACATCGCTGGCGATATTATCAGGGTAAAATCCCTTCCGGGCACGGTCTATGGCATCCCGGTCCAGGTCTGTTGCATATATCTGGAGCGTCAGGCGTTTCCGTGGGGTAAGGTTGTCCATTGCTTCCCTGAATACCATTGCCAGGGTATAGGCCTCCTCACCGGTTGAGCAGCCGGTTACCCATGCCCGTAATGTCCTTCCATCCAGAGAATCAAGAAGCAGCCGGGGCAGGACATCCGCCTTTAACCGTTCCCATACAACAGGGTCACGGAAGAAGGTGGTAACACCAATGAGTAGTTCCTTGAAAAGCAGGTCGATCTCCCGTGGGTTTTCCTGAAGAAACCGCACATACCCTGCGATCCGGTTGATCATATGAATGGCCATGCGCCGCTCGATCCTCCGGTACAGGGTGCTTTTTTTGTACAGCGAAAAATCGTGGCCGGTATGAGCCCTGATCAGGATGATAATTTTGTCCAGTGAACTCTTAAGAGTGCTGTCCACACTGGTCCCTCCAGGTTTAACATCGTGAATACGCGAAAGGTACTGACCGATCTTTTCGGGCAGTTCTGTCGCCGGGGCAATGATATCAGCAAGTCCTGCATCGATCGCACTCCGGGGCATTCCGTCAAACTTTGCTGATTCGGGGTTCTGCACAACTACGAGGCCTGCTTTTTCCTTGATCGCCCGGAGCCCCAGTGTCCCGTCTGATCCCATACCGGAAAGGATGACACCAACGCTTTTTCCCTGCAGGTCTTCGGCCAGTGAGCGGAAGAAAAAATCAATCGGCAGTCGCATCCCACGAGGTTTCGCGGGCTCCAGCAGGTAAAGGTTCCCGTGGAGAAGAGAGAGGTCCCTGTTTGGCGGGATCACGTATACGCAGTCTGGCCGGACTTCCATGTTGTCTGAAACCTGTTGTACCGGCATCCGGGTGATGCGCTGCAGGAGCTCAGGCATGAAACCCTTGTAATCCGGGTCGAGATGCTGGACAATGATAAATGCCATACCACTGCCATCAGGTACCGCATGAAGGAATTGCTCAAGGGCCTCGAGGCCGCCGGCTGATGCACCGATCCCGATTATCGGGAACCATGTATCTGGGGTGGGGGGCGTTTCTCCTCCTTCCAACCGGGTCCCGGTCAACTGGGATCCAGGAGATCCACCCGTTTTTTTCGTCCCTTGTGATTTTTTCAATTCCGAAACACCACCCCTTTCCGGGTCTGCAACGTTATTCATCGACGTGATCCCGGGTTCCAAATGGCTAAAGGGTAAATTGTCACGTCTCCAGATAAATCTACCCGGGACCGGATCTGGCAGATCCCGTGTTTCAGCAGGATCCCACGTTATTTATCACCGTTTTTTCAGGGGGACCAATCCAAAGCCCAAATCAGGCATCTCTCTGGACAACTCTGGCACGTAAGAGTGAGACACCTGCTGCAAAAAGGGTAAGCAGGGCAGAAATAACCATGATGAGAGAGAATGCCGAAGATAGAATTTCCGGCCCGGCCAGGAGCACCGGCCCGGAATATCCCGCATGGCTGGTACTGACAGATAACAGGATACTTGCAAAGGACACCCCCAGCGCCATCCCAAGGTTCCTGACCGTCGCACTGACGCTTGATGCAATCCCTATTTTTTCGACCGGCAGGGAGCTCATGATCTCGGTATTATTGGGGCTCTGGAAAAGGACCATTCCGATTGTCATGGGAATGAATGCCAGGACAATCAGGAGCAGGTCCATTTTCGTGGAAAGGACCGCCAGGAGGAGAAGGGAACCCGTCGTAATTGCCATGCCCACGACCGCATAATACGGGGAATAATGGTTATCATAGAGCCATCCTGCTACCGGGGAACCCACAACCATGATCACGGGGATTATGAGGAACACGAGACCTACCTGCGAGGGGGGAAGATACAGTACCCCCTCAAAATAAAACGGGCCGAGGATGTTGACCATAAAGAGGGCTATGAAATATAACGCGGTGGCGAGGACGGGAAGATAAAAAGCAGGCACCCGGAAAATTGAGAGGTCCAGGAGCGGATTTGACACTCTCTGTTCGTTGAAAAGGAAAATTGCGAACGACGCAAGGAATATACAGGTAAACGCCGCCACAGGCGCTGTAATCGCGAGGTCCGTTGCAAGGGACGACAGGGCCAGCATCAGCGATACCATGAAGAGGACCATTGTGAACGCCCCGGTCCAGTCCATTCGGATCTCTTTTTTGACTGAACCACCCGAGCCGAAAAATTTCATTGCAACAGGGATCAGCACCGCACCGATGGGGACGTTTATCAGGAATATGTACTGCCACCCCAGGGTATCTACAAGAAATCCCCCTAATACAGGTCCCGCGATGCTGCCGATAGCGACCGTAGCACCGACATACCCCATCGATTTTCCCTGTTCACCCCGCGGGTACAGCTGGTAGATAATCGCGCTCGAGATGGAGAAGAGCATAGCAGCACCGGTTGCCTGGACAACCCGGAACAGGATCAGGACAGGCAGATCGGGTGATAGTCCACACGCGAGTGATCCGAGTGTGAAGACAACAAACCCGAGGATAAACATCCGCCCCCGCCCGAAATACTCTGAAACCCTGCCAAATATGAGGAGGAGGCTCGTCAGCGTTACGAGGTACGCCGTCACAACCCATTGGGAGTAGGTTACATCCACGCCGAAATAGGAGGTAATGGTGGGAAGCGCAATGTTTACCACGTTACCATCGAGCACTGCCATAAATATTGCAGCAAAAACGATAAATGCCATTAAACGGGGCTTTTTTGTTTCCGTTGAAACAGGGCTGGCAGGGAGAGACATTCGACCTTATAACTTCTCGTCCGTCCGGGTTTATAGTTTCAGGACTCCCTTTTGGTTCCGGAAAAAAAAACTAACAGCAACCCCTGATGGCCATTCTCACGGAATTTCAATGAAAACCGCATTAAAGGCAAAAATAGGGTACCCGGCCCCGGGGGTATGGAGATGGGGGCCCCGGGTTTATCTGAGTTTTCCGGTCTCTTTCCAGAACTCGTATTCGTGAATCCATAGATCCTTGTTCATAAGAACGAGGTTTTTCATATATTCAGCCCGCTCCCTGTGAAGTTTTTCCTGCTCAGGATATTCTTCGGCATTGATGATCGCATCTGCGAGAACTGTACCCAGTTGATAGGCATCTTTCTCCCGGTTGGTTATCGCTGCCGGGTTGCCAAGAATATTGACCCCGACCAGGCCGACAGTCGTTGCTCCCATCTGCTGGAGTGCCCGGTTCAGGTAAGCGGCCACCTCTTCTGCACCGGACCCGCCTGCAGTCGAGACCGAACAGCCGTATTTTCCGGAAAGCATCTGGCAGTGGATCACATCAGCCATCCTGTCGAGTACAACCTTGGTCTGGGCAGTCACATTGTTGATATAGTTCGGGGAGCCAAGAACCAGCCCGTCGGCAACAAGGATCTCTTCGAGCAGTTCCGGGTAATCATCATCACTAATGCATTCCCCTTTTGCATAGCAGACCCCGCAACCTATACAGAAATTAATCTCAAGGTCGCAGAGGTCAAAGTATTCTATATCTGCACCTGAGTCCCTGGCACCCTCGAGGACTTTCATCACAAGCCGGAGGGTCTGACTGTTTTTACCATGTGGGCTTCCATTAAGACCGATAATCCTCATATTCGTCCTTCCTATCTGTTACGTTAATCCGGTTTACTGCAGCCCATTAATAAGTTCTGGTTGAGATGTCCGGTTGAAATGTTAACAGGAGGGTAATCCGGGCCGTGTTTCAGGAGGCTCACACCGCTTCCAGCATTACTGCCCACGCGCGTAGTTTTTCAGAAAAGGGTGTCCGGGCATTGGCCGGGCTCGTCGATGGCAGGATATGAAGGCTCACCCGGGAAGGCCATTTCAGCCGGAATTGTTCCAGGTACCTGCCTGCGGTAGTTCCATTGGCAATAACCATCCTTACTGTCGGGTGATCATTGAGGAACAGCGGGATATCGTTTGGAGTGGCGTTCCTGATGGCATGGTCCATCGCACCCTGCCGCTCACAGGAGAAAATCACGTCCCATATCCCGATATTGTTGTTTTTCAGACCCGCCAGCTTTTCCCTATAGGTGGACGCTTCAGGAATACCGAGGTGAAACTCCATGATTTTCCAGAACTGGTTCCTCGGGTTTGCATAATACGCTCCCGCTTCAAGTGAAAGGGTACTTGGAAAACTGCCAAGGATCAGTACATGAGGGTCCCCCCCGGGCTCAAACGGCAATCCTTTTAAAAGCGACATGGTAGATCCCCATACCCGGAAAGCCTTTTTTCTCATAAATGCGCTCTCCCTCATATTTTTTCCCTGATATAATTATAACTCCTTTTCCGGGTGCAGTCTGGAAGTTGATTGCCCGGTCAATGGGCGGGAACATGGCCCGGATAAAAAGGTATTAATAATGCAATATACCACTGCTCATAACCGGAGGACCGGATGTCATCTACCCAGGCCGGAGCTATGGATAATAAAGTACCGATATTTGTTGAGAAAACAGGACGTGTAGAGCTCCTTGACCGGATGGAGAAGACTGATGATGAATGGCGTGCGGTCCTTACCAAAGATCAGTTTGAGGTCGCACGTAAAGCCGGGACTGAACCCCCGTTTTCTAACAAGTACTACGACTTCCATGAAAAGGGGACCTACCATTGTATCTGTTGCGGTACTGACCTCTTCTCTTCGGACGCGAAATTCCGTTCAGGCTCCGGTTGGCCAAGCTTCTATGCACCTATATCTGACCTGAACGTGAAGACCACCATTGATAAGTCAGGGGGTATGGTACGGACAGAGGTCCTCTGTACACGTTGCGGGGCCCATCTCGGGCACGTCTTTGATGACGGCCCGCCACCGACGCACAAGCGTTATTGTATGAATTCCGCGTCCCTGCGATTTGTTAAGCGATAGCTGAACTTATGCAGGGGAGGTAACTTTTCTCGAGGGAATTCGGGTTACGTGAAATCAGTAACTCCAGTTTTCCCCCCATATTTTATGACCATACAGGTGGATAACAAGGAATACCAGGGGCGCGAACAGGTATACGAGAGTGCTCCACGGGATTCCTGCAAGAGCAATAAGAATCCCGGCGGCGGACAGGACAGGTATTACGGCAGCCCGTTGTTTGCCTGCCCTGACAGCCCGATCACTCATTGTAGGGTCGATCAGGTGGCGGTTGGTTGTTGCATACCACCATATCAGGTAAAAGAGAACCCCGGTTATCAGCAGGTTCAGTTCAAAAATGAACGCACAGGCCGTATTGGCAGGGAAATCTCCCACCAGGTCTGTTGAAAACGGGATAAGCGCTACAAAAAGGAGTGATATGATTGTCATCCAGAGGAGGTTATGGTCTGCATAATGGATCTTGTGAAACTGCATATGATGAATAACCCATAGCATTGCAATCAGAAGGAATGCAATCACGTAATGGATAAAATCGGGAAGCAACTCATAGAGTGTTGACATGAGAAGAACCTGGGTAAAATCACTCGTGTTTCGTGGCAGCTCTATCCCAATAACCAGGAGCGTCATCGAAAAGGCGAATATGCAGTCACTCAGGGATTCAATCCTGTTCTTTCCAAACCCGATTTGCTTTACCGTCTCGCTCTCAGATTTTATTTAGATCACTCCATGGTCAGAATTTTTCCATTTAAAAAGATCTGATGTTTTTTTATTCTGTAAACCCTGCTAACGTAATCCACCAGGTACCATAACCCTCTGGTTCCAGGTGTGATCTATACCATGAATTGTACCGTGTATAGATATTTAACACGTACTTGATACCCGAATAAGGAGAGAAGAAATACTGATGCGTTCCCTCAAGGAGGATCAACTCGTGAAAAGAAAACTCTGTCCTTTTGATAAATCGGAGTGCGTTGGTGAGTTATGCATGCTGTATTCCGGAAGAGAGGATACTTGCGGCCTCTTGATTCTCTGTTCCCCGGTCATACCGCAGGTTAAGGCGGAACACCCGACAGAATCCAGGGATGCTGAACACGGGGCACGCGAGAGAAAGTCCCGATTCAAAGCTGAATTATTCGATTAGGCAACTGAACGTACTTGTAACCATGTGCCTGCACACCGGAAGAGGGGGGGGTCATTTTTTAGCTGATGGTACCGGTTTAGAGGAGCGTCCCGACATAGTCAATCGTTGTCTGCAGGGTCTTTAACCGGGCATAAAACTTGTCATTCGATTCCACGAGGGTCCACGGTGCGTGGGGGGTATCTGTTTTCGCCAGCATATCATTGACTGCTTCCCGGTAATCCCCCCACTTCTCCCTGTTCCTCCAGTCCTCGTCCGTAATTTTCCACTGCTTTTTTGAGTCCGTTTCCCGCTGGCGGAACCTCGCAAGCTGCTCGTCCTTGTCTATTTCAAGCCAGAATTTAATTATCCCGCCACCATCAGAGACAAAATTCTGTTCCATTTCGTTGATCTCGTTATAGGCCCGTTCCCATTCGTTTTCGGAACAAAACCCTTCGACCCGCTCAACAAGTACCCTCCCGTACCAGCTACGGTCAAACAGGGTAATATGCCCTGCTTTCGGGAAATGGGAATAGAATCTCCACAGGTAATGGTGCGATTGTTCACAGTCATTCGGCCTGGAGACCGGGACTACTTCATATCCCCTCGGGTTCATGCTTGCCGTAAGGCGGAGGATGTTGCCTCCTTTGCCGGCGGCATCCCACCCCTCGTATACGATAATCAGGGGCACTTTTCGCTTGTAGAGAAGGTACTGAGCCTCCCTGACACGGCCCTGGTACTCAGGGAGTTGCTCATAATAATCCTGTTTTGCAACGGTTTTGGTAAGATCAGCATTCTCCAGCTGAATGCGTTTTTTATTTTTTGCCGGGGCATGACGGATACTTTTCCCGGGAAGGTCTTTTCCGGAAACCCGTCTTTCAAGGGCTTTTGTTATCCGTGAAAGAACCTTGAAACCTGCATACACCGGGTTCGTTGCCTCAACGATGGTCCACGGTGCGAACGGGGTATCGGTCTCTTCAATGATGTGTTCGATTACGGGGAGGTAAAGGTCGTAATGATGATGGAAGTCCCAGTCGCCCCTGGTGATCATCCAGCCGGTGAGCGTGTCCCTCTCCGTTCGATCATCCGCCTCCGCTGCTCTTCCTTCCCGATATGGAGGAAAAATTTGAGGACCAGGGCCCCGTCATCAACAAGCTGCCGCTCAAAGTTACGTATTGCTGAAGTAGATTCTACGAGCTTCTCTTTCCAGTTCAGTCCGCTCAGATGTTCTGCCAGGGTACGGCTGTACCAGCTTCTTGCAAAAATTGCGATCCTACCATTTGCAGGGATTTTAATAAAAAAACGCCAGGTCAGGTTATGTGCTTTTTCTTCGTCCGTGGGCGTACCGATCGAGTAGAGGTTATAGCCACGGGGATCAATAGCCTGGACAATCTCACTTGAAACATCGGTGATGCCGGATGCATTCCACCCTTCAATCAGGATCACCACAGGTATCGCATTGTCTCGGCAGGCACGCTGGAGCTCCCCAAGGCGCTCCTTGATTCCCGGAAGAGACTTATCAATGGTTTTCTCATCAACGGTAATGTCGAGATCATACTTCTCAAACATAATGGAGACAGGTTACTTCCCGTGTTCACCCCTTAAGTTAGAAGTAAGTGGGCAGATATTTGGATGTTTTTATTTCATCGCGGAATAACAGTTGATCAGGACAACAAGGTTTCGATTGGAACAGGGGAGGAACAGGGAAGTCTTCACGGGGGACGGTAGCATAGGAAACGGAAAAGAGAAAAAATTACCTGCAGAATGACCGCATATGAAGCAAATACGGACAGGAAATTATACCTGATCCGGTGTTACCTGGAAAAACCATCAATACGCGGTGCCTTTTTACGTGCGAGAAAGGCATGGCGGGACGCCATCAGAAATAACAGGTGGTAGAAACCCCTGTACCAGTCTACCCTGCAGTAATAACCACCATCCCGGATAACAGAAATCATCAGGTGGATATCAGTACAGAAGGAATCTCCGATGGGACCTGTGCTATCAGCAGCTGCCTTTTCCCTTGCAGAGCGGCCACCTGGTCTGCGCTAATCCCCCGGCAGGGCCATCAGGGGGAATTCCCCGCAATATTATCGCCCGGATTTGAAAACCATTCCAAAATAGTTATGTAATGTTATAGGAAATTAGTAGAAGGGCAGGCATACTGTTGAATTCAACGTTCCTATTTTTCCTGGCGATATTACCGATTATTATAATTTTCGTGGGTATTGTTTTCCTGAAACAACCAGGTACCCTGATGGCGGTTATCGGGTGGCTCCTTACGATGCTCGTTGCAGTCATGTTCTTCAATACATCGCCTGCTGTTGCCCTGTATGCCTCTGTAAGCGGGGTCCTTGCATCGTTTGGTATTTCCCTGATGGTCCTTTTTACGATACTCCAGGTAACAATGATGGACCTTACGGGTGCAATCCGGAGCATCTCTGAATATATCAAGTCCATTGCAGCGGAGCGGTACGAACAGATCATGATCCTGAACGTCGGTTTTGGTTCATTCCTTGTTTCCATCGGGGCCACACCCGTTACCATGCTCCCGCCGATCATGATGGCACTGGGATTCTCCCCCGTTGCGTCCGTCGCCCTGCCGTGTCTCGGGTATGACCCGCTCACTTCTTTTTCTCTCCTCGCGGTCCCCATCACCCTGCCTGCTGCAGTATTTGGTTTTGATGCAGTGATCATGTGCAGTAACGTCGCACTGTTTCTCCCCGTTATTTCAACAGGTCTTTCACTCGGTATGTTATGGGTGGCAGATGGCATGGACGGTATGAGGAAAGGTTTTGTCCCCGCGGTCCTTGCGGGGCTCTCGCTTGGTATTTTCGCCATTGTATTCGTTAATATCCTTCCGGCATCTGCAATAGGCCTCGTGGGAGTATTCGCCGGGCTCGTTACGATTGCCGTACTATTCCTGCACCGTGCGGTACGCGGCAAACCCATTCTCGCACCCAGAAAAACAGCAGATAATGTAACAATTGTCAGGGACCCGGCACTGATGCCACTCTGGAAGGCCGCCCTCCCATGGGTCCTTCTCGTTGTACTGGTGGTCTTCATCAGTATCCCGCAAATGCAATCGGGACTCTATAGCATCCTTGGAGATGCCCAGAAGATTACTGTTGTTGCCAACAAGGCAGTTGACCTGAAGCTTATGAACCAGGCATATTTCTGGGTGGTCGTCAGCACGCTGATTGCCGCACCTTTCCTCATCAGCTCACGGGCAGAGGGACTGAATATTACAAAAATCTGGATAAAACGGGCATGGAGCCCTACACTTGCCGCCGCGATCTTTTTTGCAATTGCCTACGTGATGGACTGGTCCGGACAGACGGTCGTGAATAATACCCTTACCTTCGTTTCAGGGTCGTACGACCTCAACATGAACGCCGTGATCGGATATACACTGGCACTGGCATTCGGAATTGCGTTTCCCATTGTCAGCCCCCTGCTCGGTTTGTTCGGATCCTTTGTTTCCGGGAGCGAAACGTCGTCAAACGTGATGTTCTACGGGATCCTACAGAAAGCTACGTCGGTACTCAACCTTGACTTCACATCGGTTTATGCAGCCCATATGGTGGCAGGTGGTATCGCATCGGGGATTGCACCGGCCAAGATTATCAACGCAGCCGCGGTAATTGACCAGCCCGGTATCGAGGGGGAAGTAATCAGGAAATCCGCCGTTGTCGTCATAGCGCTGGCCTTCGTCACATCAGCGCTCCTCATCCTCATGTTATTCCTGTGATCGGTAGCCGGAATATTTCATTGTTCCACTGACCTGACCAGCAGAACACCGGAACTGGATAAATACAGGTAAATTTCCCTTTTTTATTCGAAGGGGGGCTTTGCAGCAGTGCGATAATTCGCTCACTGAATCCGGATAATTATGAAATTTATGCACGTTTTTGGGATTTTGCCCCGCCGCTCCGTTACCGTTTCCGGGATTGGGACTGACTTGAATTTCTCATAATTCAAGCGAAATTCAAAAAACATGCGCCAAGAATATCTCGATTGTGGGGCTGGGAGAAGGGGAAAACCCCGCCTGCCCAAACTGCCATTGTTACCTCTTTCAATCAAAACGTAAGGTTTCATACAGCCGAAAAAAGCGAATATCGAAAATAAAAATGATATAAAGGGTTATTTCAGGGATTTTTCGGGGGGTATATATTCAGTAACGTGCTCAAGTAAGTATCCCTCTTACCCGGGGCCCTATGAATTTGCAGGCCCCACGATCCGGATAATAACAAGACGCCATTCCGCACCCCTTATGCCAACGGTCGTCCACACCGCCTCTTTGGTAACGTTCATCCCTTTTGCATCAGTAAAGGTGTAGGTCCCACTTCCCACCCTTTCCCGTGACATCTCCCCCGCAAGGGCAATAAGGTCCGGGAACGGCTTGAAAAGCGGATCGGTAAATGCATTCTTTCCAATCTGTACCGTATCAGGGTCATACACGACAAGGCCGTCTTTCTGCATTACCATGAGGTGCCAGGGGGTACCATCCGGCTTGTTTGGTGTATTTTTAACAAAAAACGGTCCTGGTTTGAAAAGCAGGGTGGTCGCCCCGATAAATCTTCCATCGGATGAAAACACCGGTGACGCGACATCAACGGCCGGCACCCCTTCGACAGATAGAAAAACGTCGCTCATTACCGGCACTTTCTCCCTGTAAAGCCGCTGCAGGTGTTCCTGGTCACTCAGGTTCTCACCGATAACCGACCTGAAGGATTCCGGCTCGACATTGTTGATAATTCCATGCTCATCAATGGTGATTGTATCAATTGCCCAGGGGAAATCACCCATTTTCACCAGCTCGGTCTTCGTTTCAGTCCCGTTAAACCCGGTAGTCCCGATCCTCACTGCCCCGGCTGTTACCGCGGTGTCCATCGCGGCAAGGTCATGGCCAACAGACCCTTCAGCTTCGAGAAGTGCCCGTTGCATTTCATACTGCCCGTTTACCGTGGCTGGTACCTGCTCTCCGGGTGCCATTGCCGCAAGGGCAATCAGCCCGAAAAACGACACAATTGCGATAGCCCCTAATGCTATCACCGTGAGCCTGCACTCCTGTGGTTCCGTGATGATCCCTCTTCTGGACTATTCAATGCCTGGTTTTAAGAACCGATTGGTTTTTTTCCGGGAATTCATAACCGGGCCACCTTGGTGAGCAAAGGTCATGTATGCAACGAAGGCCCGGGGAGAGGATGAGAGAGGACAGTTTAATAAAAATACCGGAGAGAGTAGTACCTGATGCCCGGTGTGTTAGAAGAGAGAGACCGCTACACCCTTTACCTCGTCACAGCGATTGCGGTTATCGCCATAATAATATTCTGGCAGTTAATGGTGGCCCTCATATTTGCAGGTTCAATCGCCGTTATTCTGCTGCCACTCCATAAGCGGTTCACCGGCAGGATTGGTGCTGAGGCATCGGCAGCACTCGTCACCGTCATCATGTTTTTAATTTTTGCTGCAGTCGTTGGGTTTGCCGTGGGATTACTGGCCCAGAACCAGGAGTACCTCAATAGTCTCGTATCGACAATTATCAGCTGGGCAGGTCCCGGGCATAACAACCCCATCACGACTGCCCTTCATATTAACCAGACCCAGCTTGACGGGCTGATTGGCAACAGCAACCAGATGATTAACCAGTGGGCGGATTCAGTTGTCGCGCAGATACCTGCACTCGGGTTCCAGCTGCTGGTATTTTTCCTAAGCTTTTCAATTTTCCTTTACAAGGGAGAGGATTTGTACCACTCCTCCTTCGCAATGCTCCCGGAAACCTTAAAGGAGCCGGTTGGACAACTTACACACACAGCAGTCGATACCCTGTATGCCATATATGTGGTCCAGCTGATCATCGTGATAATTACCTTCCTGCTCGCATTACCGTTTTTTTACTTCCTTGGATTCGAGCATGTTCTCTTTTTCAGCACACTGGCAGGTCTCCTGAAAATTGTCCCCATTCTCGGGCCATCAATCCTCATGGCATTTCTTGCGTTGTATGCAGTTTCAATATCGGATATGAACGCCCTGTTGCTCCTTATTTTCATCGGGTACCCTGTTGTCTGCGCCTTCCCTGACCTCTTTATCCGTCCGGTGCTGATGGGCAGGCGTACCTGCATTCACCCTGTGATTATGTGGATCGGGTTTGTCGGGGGCCTTTATACCCTCGGACTGGTAGGGTTCGTACTTGGCCCGTTAATCCTTGTATTGCTGATCACGGGGTACCACATCCTGAAAGGTGACTATACTGCCTGCAGTGTGGGTGGAAAGACCTGAACGGATACGCAAAAGTAACCGGGGATTTTTGGCCGGCCACGTGATAACGTTCCAGGAGTTCGCAGGCAGCTTCTTCGGGGGATATATCCATCGGGGCATGGATTGAACGGTCTGTTCCATGGGAATGGCAGGGTATTGAACACGGTAGTCAGAGAACAATAAATAAGGCCCGCTCTGATATGTACTGGAGCGAGGGTTGCCGAGCCAGGTCAAAGGCGATGGGTTTAGGGTCCATTCTCGAAGGGGTTCAGGTGTTCGAATCACCTCCCTCGCATTGTTTCACATTTTGTCACTTCTGGAAAGACTAAATTCTCACCTCATACAAAGAATGCATAGAGAGAAAACCTATGGCTAAGCTCAAATGGTACCTGTGCGTGCTACTACTCCTGATCATCGTTGTCCAGTCGGTGTCAGGAGCAATCAGTGTTAAAAATCTTGTAGTCAGTCCATCCGGGGACCTTGTTTCCGGGCAAAATCCACCCCAGCAGGTGAAAGTCTCGTTTGTGGTCAATCTTATACCCGAGGCGGGAATGACATTTTCAAGTGGCAATTCACTCGATATGTTTACCGACCTTGAAAATGCCCAATGGTCATATGCGACCGTATTGGACGGTAATGCAAATCCCCCGCTGACAGATACAGGGAATAACCTGGACATCAGTGGCTGGTTGCTCTCTTATCCTTCAAGAAGAGATATTTCGATCCTGGTCAACCTGACCGGGGACGTCCCTGAGGTATCAGCGACCGGAAAAAAGACCATGATCAGGGTGGGAGTTTATAATGGAGGTAACGAGGTCTATCCCGGGACCGCAGTAACCCGCGAAGCGAATGTAATACTGCCTGGCAGTCCGGTGGTACAATCCTCAGCACCAATAACCACGCCAGCAGTTCAGCAGTCCCCTGGCCAGACACAAAAGGTGACGGTTACCACGCCCGCAAGCACCACGCTCGTGACTGCATCAGCGGTTCCCCCGAGTTCTGCCCTGAGCATCCCTGTCAGTGTAATTACCGTAATATTCCTTTTAATTTCGTTCATACCACTCGGGCTGCTTATTTTCCACGATTATTTCGGCCTTGGAAAACTTACATTCCCGCAGCCGTTCCGTGTGCGGGCAGGAATAGCAGCTGCCCAGGTGTTATGTGGTACAGGTCTCCTGTTTGTCCTCTTTACACTACAGGCGATATACACAAACCTTGTAACGGCAGAAAACGGGCTTGCACCGGTGTTTGTCTTACTTGTGCTCCTTTTAGTGTCGTATGTTGCCCTGTCGGCCTTCGCACTTGCCATTGGCTCCCTGCTTTCAAAGGCATTCCGCTGGACTCTGAAAGTACACAGTATTACCGGCATTGCAGCGCTGGTCCTTGCACCAGCCGCAATCATGATCCTCGGGACAACCCCGGATATCCCGCAGTCACAGACAGCGGTGACGGCCATAGCCATTGTCGCAGGTCTGGTTACAGCCCTTCTCGCTTTGTGGCAGGACCATACCCTCAAGGATGACCTTGGGAGCGACTGGGTTTCTTCGTTATCCGGCTTTTTCCAGCGGGTTAAAGGGGGCCTCATGCCGAAAAAGACCAGCCACGAAGACACAGGGGGCGCAATTGCCATACTTAATACCAGGCTGGCAAAAGGAGAGATCAGCCTTGAGGAATATAAGGACCTCAAAGAAGCCATTAAAAAATAATTCTTTCATTTTCATCTCTGATGGATACCAGGTTATACCAGAGTCCACTCGTGTTCATTACGAAAAATAATAAGCAGATTGGAGAAGGATTATGCATATAACCGCAATACTGTCATTTTTTATACGACCCAGGATGCTCTGTACTGATACAGAGCTTCTTAACCTCGGGGAGCTTGTATAGTATGCAGTTTTAATAGAGCTGTTTGAGAAATATCATGTATAAATCAAATTTTGGTGGATCGAGTAATTACGGCCCCCGTGAAATGACAAAAGTAGTCTGTTCAGATTGTGGAAAAGATTGTGAAGTACCATTCAAGCCAACCGAAGGCAGACCTGTATATTGCCAGGAATGTCTCCCGAAACACAGACAGCCAAGGTACTAACCTTATAATCGTCTTTTTTTTAAATCAGCAATTCACTGTTTCTTCCGTCACAGGTAGTACACATACCCTTGGAAATTATTCAGGTGGTTATAACTGGCTTTATGCTAAAACGGATCAATGTTTTTGCCTTTACGGTTCTGTCTATCTTATATTGTGAACCCACCCATCAGGAATAATTGATACGGATGCATATCTGGTACCTCACAACCGGTATGATTTCTAAGGGAAAAGGAAAATATCCCTCATTCAAAGGGCATGAATGTATACAAAATAATGTTCTAATTTTCGCCCTCTGGAGCATATCTGCCATTAATGTGGTAAAAACCAATGTTCTTATATATGGTAATTATCTATACTTTACTAAACAGAGGAACGAAGAGCTATGAAGCCAGAAGATGCAAAGAAGATTATTTCAACAGCAATCGACAGAGAGGTCGAGGCATACACATTTTATCGTGGTATTGCTGACAAGGTAAAGGATGCGAACCTCAAGAAACTGTTTGCAGAACTTGCCGGCGAGGAAAAGCAGCACCGCGAATTCCTTCAGGGAATGCTAACGAAGGATATTTCAAAGATGAAATTTGATCCATCCCATGATTACAAGATAGCTGATTCGGTAGCGTCACCACCCCTAACCATGGACCTGAAGCCAATCGATGGCATTGTTATCGCAATCAAGAAAGAACTTGAAGCCATGCAGAGTTACACCCAGCTTGCAAACCTCGCAGAGGATACCGAGACGAAACTGCTCTTTTCCCAGCTGGCAAACATGGAACGTGGTCACAAGGCAAGACTTGAAGATATTTACACAGGCATGGCGTTCCCTGAGTCCTGGTAACATCAGGATAAGGGGCTATTTTAATTAATAAGGGATCAAACCCTTTTTTCATTCCCAAAACAAGCGATCGCCTGATTTATTACATCACTCCCTGGCGGGCCCTGTTGCAACAGCCCTTATAAATCATATCCGGCACCAGTGGATTGGTCCCATGGATTGATTGTGATATTTCCAGTTTCACTGCATTTCTGATGCCCCTTAATCATGGTGAAAAACCCCGGTTCATTCATATCCAGGAATTAACCAGCAATATAAGTTTGTTTATTTGGGGGAATTAATTACGTTCGGACCCTTGGGTGACAGCCCAGGCCTCTCATAACAGCAAGATATCCCCACGCTGCTGGACAACAACTTCTTTTTCGCCCTTATATGTCTGGACAACCCCGTACAACTGGACTGAATCTCCCCTTTTCAATGTAACACCCTTTGCAGAAGACGCAGGAATAAACACGGACGTCCCATTCACATCAAGGATCAGGCCCTCACCATTTTTTGTAACGATCACCCGGTCAACAGTACCTTCAAGCACGACCAGCGAGCCATCCGCGGATGTGCTGGTAAACCGGGTTGAAAAGGAAGATTTCCCGGTTGATTCAATAATGATATATCCGGTAATAACGGCGAGCGTTACGACCGCGAGAAGGATAAATGCGTTTCGTTCCTGCCGGGTAAGCATATATCCAGATTATCCTCCTGACATTGTTATAACCGGCAGCTTTAAACGTTAACAGTGTTAACATATGAACCATGTCAGGAACAAGCCTTCCTCCCTCATCAAAAACCGTCCTGTCCCTCCTGGACGAGAGTGGGGCAATGACCCACAAGGAGATTGTAAAGAAGAGTAACCTGGCCCCGAGAACCGTCCGTTATGCCCTTAAGAAGCTGAAGGAAAACCACCTCATCATTGAGAAATTCAACTTCAGGGACGCACGCCAGATCATTTACCAGGGCCGGGCGCAGACGATGGTGTGTGCATGAGCGAAAGCCCATGCAACATCATGAAATGTGATTCACTCGCCCGAAAATACCTTCCGGGTATCAGGGCCGAGATGGTTTACCGCCTGGTAAACAACAAGGGTATGAGCCAGAGCGATGCAGCGAAGCGTCTTGGAGTTACGCGCGCTGCAATATCGCAATACATGAGTAAAAAACGTGGAGCAGAAGTCCAGCTATGTGGTGAGATCGATGCCCTGATTGATCGCTGGGCCATGGCAGTAGTTGGAGAAGATGACCATATTACGCTCTGTGATGTCTGCAAATGTGCAATGAAGAAGTAATAAAAGCCGACAGGCTGTAACAAGAATTCCTGACCGGATAACAATTCATTTTCACCCCCACAACATTTCCTTTTCTCATTAACATTGAAGAGAGGTTCCTGTCAGGCCAATAGCGGGATTAGTTGTGATATGCAAATGAGAAGACTCAGTAAAATAATCCCGGTTATTGCCAGGTAATCCCTGGGATATCAGAAAATTATTGCAGGTCGTTATCTGTCGATCCCCATGCGGACATCCATTTTTTTCCGTATCGTCATCCCGATAGCCT
>JALOPT010000112.1 GCA_025453715.1 Methanoregulaceae archaeon
GCAATTGTTCCG
Organism: Methanoregulaceae archaeon; assembly: GCA_025453715.1. Lineage (GTDB taxonomy): Archaea > Halobacteriota > Methanomicrobia > Methanomicrobiales > Methanospirillaceae > CAIKOD01. The sequence continues at coordinate 13 of JALOPT010000112.1, forward strand.
ATGATAGTTTATTTCTCCTATTTTAAAAATTCAATAATCTCTTCTCAACCTGCCGATTGGGCGGCATTTGGAGATTACCTAAGTGGAACATCTGGAACAATACTGAGTTTTTTCGCAGTACTCTTTTCCCTAATAAGTATATATTTTACCATTCGGATTGCTAAAGTCATTCAAGAAAATGAATTTAAGTTCAATAAAAAGCAATCTGAAATAGAGACAAAACTTCTTCATCAGCAGAACATGCCATATCCTTACTTAGACTTCAATAAGCATCGAGACTTAACTCAGGTTGTTTTACAAAATGGCGGCATAGGAACACTAATTGTAACAAAATGGCAAATCAAATCTGCTGATGCCAAAATTTATTCCGATTTTCATAAATTGTTAGATGATAAGCTTACTATTTCAAGGAATGATTCTAAAATTTTGTTCAATACCGCTGAAAATCATGTTATAGCACCTAATGCGGAAAAAACTTTACTTGAAGTTACACCCTATGATACATATAATGACAATTTTAAACATATCCAAAATGCGATTCGGCAAATCATTTGTGAAACAGAGGTGACCATGGAATTTGAAGATGTATTTTCAAATAAATCAACACTTGTCAAGGACTTAAAATTCTTTAAAAATAAATAATAAGGGTAATTTGTAGTTATTGTGGGGTGGTTCAGGACCTGATTTAACGAATAACTATCGATGGCAAGTGGCCTTTTACAGGAAAATTCCTGATCTCATCCAGGCATTTACGAAAAAATCTCCTCTTCTCGTATGGGTGTTACCACTGCTGACTGTTTGAAAACCACTTAGAAAATTTATTCTATCACGGCCAAGGTACATTCTTTGTCTGAGGTATTTGAATATGGAAATCAACGGTGTAAAGATTGACAACACGTTTGCAGAAGCGTTTCCGGCATGGGTCAGCTCTGTAATCGTTACCGCTGCAACAAAAGAACTCGCGTACAGCGCAGCAGTCGAAGCGACTGGGTTCGGAACATCTGTTATTGCATGTCCGGCAGAAGCAGGTATTGACAAGTATATCCCCCCCCAGCAGACCCCCGACGGCAGGCCCGGATATGGCATCCTTATTGTCCACCCGAGCAAGAAAAAATTAAAAGAGCAGCTGATTGAACGTGTGGCCGAGTGTGTCCTTACTGCACCAACCACTGCAGCTTTTAATGGCATTACAGACTGTGAAGAAAAACTCCCGGTGAAACTCCATTTCTTTGGTGACGGCTACGAGTACCAGACCAAGGTAGGAGACCGGAGTGTCTGGGCAATTCCGCTTATGGGTGGCGATTTCCTCGTTGAGGAAGAGATCGGTGTTGTAAAGGGCGTTGCCGGCGGCAATTTCTTCGTTATGGGTGATACAACCATGTCAGCACTGGTTGGTGCCCAGGCAGCCGTTGCGGCGGTGAATGAAGTATGTGGCGTTATTACGTCATTCCCGGGTGGGATTGTCGGAAGCGGGTCAAAAGTAGGCAGCAAGAAGTACAAATTCATGAATGCCAGCACCAACGAGCTCTATTGTCCGACACTGAAGAGCAAGGTCCCGGACAGCAAGATCCCCGACGGCATTAACGGGGTGTTTGAAATCGTTATTGACGGTGTATCCGAAGCAGCAGTTGCAGAGGCAATGGCAGCAGGTATCCGTGCAGCCTGCATGGTAAAAGGCGTAAAATTCATCAGCGCCGGTAACTATGGCGGCACGCTCGGGCCGTTCAAGTTCGAACTCCACAAAATCCTTTAAACTCCTTTTTTTTTCTTTACCTGATGTCCGCGGTAACCCGATCGATCTTCTTATATAATATATCGCCGATTATTCTGTTAACGATATTTCCGGTGACAAAATGATTGTCAAAACGCCCGAAGAAATAAAAACGAAGTTTGGATCACTCTTTTCACGGCGGTTCCTGGTGATGGTGGACAAGGGTGCCGGTCTTGCTGAGATCATTGAGCACTGCCATGCGAGGGGTCCCATCGAGTGGGACGCAATGAACCGGATCCGTGCAAAAGGAGCGATTGTTTCTGCCAGGGTTGAAGGGACAGAAATGAGGATGCTGGCAAGGCTCGGTATATTTCAGGCGAATTTCGGTGCTGCCGGAGAGAATATAGGGGGCCAGGCCCTTGAAGCGGTCGAGGTGCAGGGAGAGGAGGTCGTTACATCCTGGGCAGGTATCGGCGGTGCCGGTCTCGGTATCGCAGCCTGCCTTCCCCAGGCCCCTGGTGTGACCAGGGCTGAATACCTGACTGAGGATGACCTCGTGGTCGGCGGTTCGAAGGTAAACCGGGTTCGGATTTTCTCACCGCTATATGAGAAGGTCACGATAGGGATTGACGACACTGACACATCTGAGAAAGGGGCCACCTGGGTCCTCGCCTTAAAATGCGGAGAACAGTGCCGGGTAGAAGGCGTGGAATTTCTCAATATGAGGCTGATCCAGCTCAACCCGCGGGTCCCGGAAAAAACGACCAACTGTGTGGGCTCTGCGTTGAATTTTGCGGTTAGACCCGGCTCCGTTGATGCCCTTCTTGACTATGTCCGCGATTACATCGAGGAGTTTTCTTTCAGTGACGAAACGGGCATTGCCTACTACCGTGGTATTGAATTCCCAAAAATAATGAACGGTGCCTGCCGGAGGATCAAGACCGAAATCGTCAGCCTCAAAGACGCTGAGGAGATTGCTGCGTCTGCCGGGATCAGGTATATTGACACTGCAGGGCGAAAGGGCAGAATTGGTGCATTAGGTTCTGTATTGTGGGCCAACAGGGGCATCGAAGCGGCAGGTCTCTATGGTGAACCTTCCTGAACCTTATATCATACGGTACCCCCAGATTGTTGCTGTTGCGGACTCCGCCGGAGAACGTGTCGAGCTCATCGAATTTTTCGATTGTACCGGGGGTGCGATGTGGGCACAACACCATTATGCGCAGAGCCCGCTTGTCCGTTCGGCAAGGAATATCGGGCAGACAATGCGGTACCTGCTACGCCCCGGGGAGACAGACCTGGCACTTGAAGGGTCCCATTTTCCGGCTGGAATCAGTGCTGTTTCTGTTGATGAGGACGAAATACGGGTCTCATATGTAGGGCTTGGCGGCGGAGGTGTCGGTGCGTCTATATGCCGGTCCTACGCACAGGGTGTGACGCGAAGTACGAATGATCCTTCAGGGGGTGGAAAACGTGCTGGTTCGACCGTCTGGCTGCCAAGACGGCAGCGTGTACTTATCGGTGTGGACGATACTGATACACCTGAACAGGGTGCGACCTGGACACTCGTCCATAATATCGCGAGGGCTGTTGAGGATGAACAGTCCCGTTACCTGTCGCATACTATTGTACAGCTATTCCCTGTCCCGTACCGGACAAAAAATTGTGTAAGCATTGTGGTTGAATTTGCATCATCAGACCCCGCCCGCCTGGTAGAACATTTTGCAGGACTGCTCGACCGCTACACCCTTTCTGAAGATACCGGTATGGCGGTGTACACGGGGTTCGACCCGTCCAGTCTCCTGGAATTCGCGTGGAAGGTGAAACGTGGCGAAGTGACGAAGGGTTTGATCCTGGATATCGATGACATAAACCTGCGGATAGTAAGGAACGGTCGTGGGATCATTGGTGCAGTAGCGGCAATTCCATTTTACACGAAATACGAGGAGGCACTGACCTTATGCACGGACAGGAGTTAAAGGCAGCCCTCCTGGCCGTTGGAAAAGCACGGCTGACCGGACCAGATGCGACTCCTTACATTTCGAGTTCAACTGCGGGCCCGGGCGCAGGGGGTGAGGGGTCTGTCTTCTTCTCAAACGGTAGTATGAGAGTGCGGTTTGCATGCTCAGAGACAGGTCCCGTTGAAATCATCCATGCAGGTGAAGGGGCCGCAATACTCCGTTATGGAGAAATTGAATTGTCCGGCAGGCTTGAGCCGGTTGGCCTCCACTGCCCGGAACAGGCCTATATTACCGTCAGCAGTGGCTGCATCTTCAATTGCCGTTACTGCAATGTACCCCTTCTGCCAAAGCGGAGAAAATCAATCGAAGAAATCCATGCCATGGTAGAAGGGATTAAAGACCGGATTGTTGCAATCTCCATTACAAGCGGCGTATTTTTTGATATTTCAGAGGAAGAAGATTATGTTTGCAGGGTTGTCCGTGACCTGGCACAGTTCGGTCTCCCGATCGGGGTCTCGATATACCCGACAGAAGAAACCCCTTCCCGCCTGTATGGGCTCGGGGTGAAGGAAGTGAAATTCAACCTTGAATGCGCCACGCCGGAGCTTTTTGCCGGATTATGCCCGGGCCATGACCGTGATCTCATACTCCGGGTCCTTCGGAAGTCAGTATTATTATTCGGACGCGATCACGTGTTTTCAAACGTAATTCTAGGCCTTGGAGAGACGGATGAAGAGATGGATGCATGCATCAGGGAACTCACAACAATGGGGGTTATTCCTGTAATCAGGCCTTTGAACCCGATTGCCGGCTTTTCCGGCTCGAACAGGCCTGGTGCTGAACGGATGCTGAAGATTGCCGGATATCATGAAAAAGCTTTACAAAAGGCAGGGCTGGACACCCGTAACGCAACTACTATGTGCGTCAGGTGCAGGGGTTGTGACCTGGTCCCGGGAGAGCCGCTATGAGGGGTGAAGACGCAATAACAAGGGCACTGCTTGCTGCAGCTGACCGGTTCTACGGGGTACCTGGTTTTCCTGTCACCGGGATCCTGAAAAAAACAGGTGCTGACTCTGTCATTAACGAGAAAGTTGCCGTAGAATATGCCCTTGGTGATTCGCTTTCCGGCAGGAGAGCGGCAGTAATCCTCAAAAATGTCGGGTTGAATGCCTGTGCAGACCCGTTTGTTGAGGCTACGACCCAGGGACTTATCGCAGGGGTGGTACTTGTTGCCGGGGATGACCCGGCGGCCGAGGGGTCGCAGAACGCACAGGACTCAAGGTATTACGGGGAACTCGCCGAGGTACCGGTAATTGAACCCGGCCCGCATAACGTGTTTGAAGCCGTAGAAGAGGCATTCCAGGCATCGGAATCATTTTCAAGGATCGCGATCCTCCGCCTTACCCCTGACCTCCTCAACGCCGAAGTCACTCCGGGGAGCGCAGAAAGAAAGGCCAATAAAGGGACGATAGCCCCGGTAAACCTCACCATGAAAGGGAGGGTTGAAAGGGCAGGAAATATGCTTGGACCAATGTGTGACTGGTCGGCCGCATCACCGTTAAACTGTATGAACGGGACGACCGCTCTCGTTGGTGCCGCGGGGCCCGTGGACAAAAAGGCCCATCCGGACATGGCATCCCGCATAATTACCGTGTACCCTCCTCCTGCAGGGCGGGAAAGGATACATGAAATACAGGAACTCGGAAGGCCGTTTTTCAGGGAGCACCGGAATGTAATCCCCCCGGCATATAAAGAGCCCGAACGAAGGGAAGACCGTGGATTTTACCGGTCCTTCTGTAATACCTGCCCCTTTATCCTGGCAATACATATCCTGGACGAACTCTCTAGCCTGCTGCCTCAGAGTCCCAGCCCCCAGCTCCCAGTTTAGTGTCTTGGGCAAGTCTTTTTTCGCAAGGCCCTTAGAAGGAGTTTAGCCGATGCCTGGGGGGTGTGT
>JALOPT010000113.1 GCA_025453715.1 Methanoregulaceae archaeon
CTCGTATCTTTCCAATAACCGGGCTGCATCGGCATTGTATATCCTGGTGGTAATGGTCATCCTCATCATCGAATCGGGGGGGTTCATGGTCCTGCAGGCCGAACGTGCAGCAGCGTCTGCGAATATCCAGACTGCCGGTGATGCAATCTGGTGGACGTACGTCACCATCACTACCGTTGGTTACGGTGACCGATTCCCGGTGACAGCCCAGGGCCGGATGGTGGGAATTCTCGTGATGACCACCGGGGTAGCAGTCTTTGCGACGTTTGCCGGGTTGATATCCAGCAAACTGTTAGCCCCCCCGGCAAAAGAGGAGGAATCCCCTGAACAGCCTCAGGCTGGAGAAGATCAGGCTGCCAGGTATCTCGCGGAGCTGAAACAACTTATCGGCGAACGGGAGAAGATTGAGACGGAGATCACCAGCCGGCTCGAAAAGCTGGAAGAGCTGACGGAAAAAGGGCAGTATCGGGCTGTTGAAGGGGAGTAAAGGGTATGGTCCGGAACCTTTTTTTAAACCAAACTATTGATTGGTGACCCAATCTCCAAGATATGATCTCTTTCCTTCAACCTTCCAAAGCCTTTTTTTCTGTAATATCTCTTGAAACTCCGACAATTTCCGGCTCGCCAGTATCTTCATTTCTGATAAACCTGAACGTGGATTCAATCCAGACCCGTGACCCGTCTTTCGCGATAAGTTGGAATTCATCCGTATAGAACCTGCCTTCCTCCCGTTCTGGTTTGTATTCAGCAAGCCTGATAACCGCTATTTGCTTCACCCACTCTGATTGTGATGGATCAACTAGCTGGTAAAACGGTATCTGGTTGAATTCTTCAGGACTATACCCGAGAAGGGGGGTCACCGAAGGACTGACATACCGGTGCATGAGGGTAACAGGATCCAATATTGTCAAGGTATATCTCGTCGTTTCAACAAGAAGACGAAAATGTCGTTCACTTTTTTTCAATTGCTCTTCGATGGCCACCTTATCGGAAATATCCGTCGCAATGACGGCAATTAAGTTCGGTGAGAACAGGAGATACATCCCAAGGATAGTGATTTCAAACCATCTTCCCTGTTCAGATTTTAAAATTTTCTTTGTAACTTTTTCGAAGGAATAATTTTCCAGTTCATTTAAAATATCCTCATGGGAAATGAGAGGGAGTGTCCCAAGATTCAGTTTTTTACCAATTATCTGGGGGGGAGAAAGAGAGAAATATCGAAGTGCTGCGTTATTCAGATATTGAATTTCCAGAATGGGATTGATAATGACGATGAGATCTGAGCTGATATCAATAAGTCCCGAAACCGGAAGAGACTGAAAAAGAAAGTACTTCTTTGCCGTTCCCTTCTGAATTTTTCTGACCTTTCCGAGTATTTCGAGAACATCAAGATTTCTTGCAACAGCATATCGATGCATTCCTGATTTCTTTGCAATTTCAGAGATAGAAATCGGACGTTTCTCTTTTAAAAGAACTTCAATGATTTGTTGTTTCTGAATATCCATTCTGAATTGCCCCTCGGTGAAAAGGTATAACCATTAATTATCATATATAATACTATTCTTGTTGTCGTCAGCAGCGCCACTACTTTACGTGATGAATAGGTTAGATATACCTGGTCGATTTTCATGAGGCAAATCAAGAAAGAGTTACTTTTGGCATTAATCTGCCTGTGCATAGCAGGAATGCTGACTGCCGGATGCACAACGCAGACGGGAACACCGCCGCCGGCATCATCTGATGCCCCTGTATGGCCGACATCTGTTACCGCAGCGCCAACGAATCCCTGTGTGACCTGCACCTGCCCCTCTGTCATGGATGACCAGTACAATGTCACGGACACGGTGTATACGAATACCCGTGGGTACCGCTACATGGAATTATTCGTAACCTGCCCTGGAGCGACAAACGCCGGCATCTACAACACCATGACGTTCAACATCCAGCCAGGTAACAGCAGGGACTCGGTCCCGGATATTCTCTGGGCGAACTACTCGGATACCCGGGTGGCACAAGACTACAAGGCAGATGGCGCTTATAGTTCGGGAATCCGTTTCTGGTTGCATGACAAGATGCGGTTAACGTGGTCTAATAACGTGCGGTCTATGTCTGGCCTGGATACCAGGTGGGGTGCCAACGCTGGAATTGATGCCGATGCCCTGAGCAAGGGGGAACAATTTTACAGCTATACTCAGGTTGCGACCAACAGGACATGGTACTTTGATGCAGGCAAGCCCGTGTTCATCCTGGATGCCCCGAACGGTATGACCTTTGTCATGCAGTCTTACTCCATCGCGGTTGACAAGAACCAGACCTACGAGGATCTCCCGAACCTTGGGTTGAGGCTCAATTTACCCGAGGGCTGGAGTTTCCGGACCAAGGTCCTTGACAAGGATCTGACGGTGAATGGTATCATTTGTGATGGTAAGTCCAACCAGTGGACCGTCACGCAGGATGAGCTCATCAACACCTACAGTGCGTGCTGGGAATGCGGTGGGCAATCCTCGTGTAACTACGTGCCGTAATTACAGGGATTTTTCCCCTCTTTTTTTGTGTGAATGGTGTTTTAGGATAGCGGAATACACAATCAATGGCGTATCGAAGAAGCGGAACCAATATATTCGATTCCGGAATAAGTCAATGCGTTTTAAAGGTGAACATGATATGAAAACCAGAACCCTTGCTCTCCTGATACTGGTGGTCGTTTCGGCAATGCTCATTGCCGGATGCACCCAGCCGAAAGTGACTACGCTCCCTGCGACACCGGAGGTGTCGGAGAAATACCCTGGTTGCCCCGTCGTAACGAATGACGATTATAATCAACGTGAGGAGATGGTGTTCAACGATGTTCGTGGCTACAGATTCGCTGAAGTGTTCCTGCAATGTAGCAAGACATCCCCGTGCTATAACACAGTCGGACTGAACTACATGGGCGATCGCAAGGATTCTGTTCCAGACAGTCTCCTGGCAAACTTCTCAAATGCGGATGTTGCAGCCCAGTACAAAGTTCCCAGTGTCTACTTGAATGGTCCAAAAATCTGGATGCTGGATTCTATTGTCATCGAAACCGGGGTGCAGGTCCGTGATTTCGACGGTGTAAAGGCACGCTGGATGGCCTACTCCGAGGAAGCTGGAGAAACGAAGCCGTACGAACCCTTCCCAATTGCCCGTACTTCCACATTTTTCTGGGACGGTGGGAAACCTGCTTACATTCTTGATGATCCCAACGGCACCCCCTGGGTCCTGAAGTCCTACAATCCCAAATATGTCAGCGAGAGTGATCTCAACACCCTCGACCAAAAACTCAACCTCCCGGAAGGATGGAAATTCAGGGTAGTCACACTACCCGAGGATCTTATCGAGATTCCTGTGAATGGGTCAGCCTGGATTATGCAGGACGAATTAATGGGCGTGTGGGATAAAGCCCTGGCTGGTACAGGCATGAACTACACTCCCTGAACAATCCTTTTTTCTGAAGAAGTATTTCGACCGAAATGCTAAGAGCTGAGAACCTGAGCTGGGATGGAATACCACAGGATGGAGATCGAAGTCACGTGATCCTCCAAAATGCACCAGGAACGATTTTGTGAACTTTCTCAATGAATGACAACCCAATTTCATGGAAATCCGCTAGTGGGTACATGATAAGATGAGAATATCGTTCGCTAATGATGTACTCAATAGGGACAGGCTTGATGCCAGCTGGGGGCCTGACTCTGCGATGAATGCTGAGGATTTAAGCAAAGGGGAGCAATATTACGGCGTTGTTAATGTCACATGCAACAGGACGTGGTACTTAACCAAGGACAGCCCATCTTCATCCTGGACGCCCCGAACGGTATGACCTTTGTCATGCAGTCTTACTGCATCGCGGTTGACAAGAACCTGACCTACGAGGATCTCCCGAACCTAGGGTCGAGGCTCAATTTACCCGAGGGGTGGAGTTACCGGACCAAGATCCTTGAAAAGGATCTGACAGTGAATGGTCTCACCTGTGATGGGAAGCCCAACCAGTGGACCGTCACGCAGGATGAGTTCATCAACAGCTACAGTGCGTGCTGGGAATGCGGTGGGCAGTCCTCGTGTAACTACCGGCCGTAATTACAGGGGATTTTTCCCTCCTTTTTTCACAAATGAATACGAAATCAATCTAAAAATCCAACTAAAAAATAGTAAAATTCGTTTTATACTCAGGCTATACACTCGAGTTTTGTTGATGGTTCTCTCTGACCAGGTATGCCATTTGTCTATACCCGCATTAAAGCCTTTTTACGTATCGTCTCTTTCATGGTTTTTTGGAACCAGGAGTCTGGATGATGATTTTTTTACTTGATCCACCATCTCTGGCAGCATCTCTCAAGGAAATCCCTTCACTCTCTCTTCATCGGCAATTCGTGAAAACATCCTTTGAGCCTTTGCAACCGAGCGAAAAGTTCGGTTTTCCGGAAAGATTGGTCTGTGCCACTGCGTCCGAAAAGACCGACGGGATATCTGCGAGCTCGGGATGTAGCTCCCTGCCCAGCCGGATAAACGAAGATTTGCGCAAGGTTCAGCATTGCCCATGGATACGTGATAATCAGGGTTCTTTTACGGTGAGTGGAAAATACATTCAAATAATAAATCCATGAAATACTATACCATGGCTTCTCGATTCCGTACACCTGGCATGTACCTTGCGTATATTGTCCAGGCCCTCATTGCCTTCAACGTACTTCTTGCAGTGCTGTTCAAACCAGAAGATATCCTCATCGGCTTAATCCTCTTCCTGATAGCACTGATAATCTACGTGTTCTCCTGGAAGACAAAGATCATGTTTCCCTGGTTTGTATATTTCCTCGTATCCCTGGCCGTCCTGATCCATACCTCGGGCTATATCCAGGGGAGATATCTCACGTTCGTAAACTGGGATATGCTTGCCCATTTTGTATCGGGTACTATCGTTGCCCTGATCGGCTTTCTGGTCATTTTATTCTGGGACAAGATCAAAAATTTCAAGCTCGATGCCTCCTTTATTGGAATCTTCATCGTCTTCTTCGGGTGTGTCTTTGAATATTTCTGGGAGATTTGGGAGTTTGGTGTTGATACCTTCTTTGGAGGATCCGCAGCCGGACTGATGCAGGCGAACAATACCGACACCATGACCGACATGATCTTTGTTCTTATCTCCTCTCTCGTTGTGGGAATTATATGCTACTATTACCTGAAACACTATGGAAAAGAAACGATCTTCCATGAAATGGTGAAGGACAGCACCTACCTTAAGAAATTCAATATGTAGGGATCCCTTCCTTTTTTTCCATTATATCTCCTGATGATCAAAACTGGGTGCTCGAAGGCGTCCAACTCTTTTCATCAGTAATGTCGTCGGGATAAATAGGCCCGTAATAATGATCTTGTAGCGGAGAAATCGGGTAATGGTGCACTATTCAAAAAGGGTTATGGTTTTTTGGATCCGGGAGCCTGGGTGATGATTTTTACTGCATCCACAATCTCCGGCAGCATTTCCGCAGGAAATCCCATCACCATCTCTTCATCGGCAATCCCTGAAAACTTTCTCGAGCCATCGCAACCGAGTGAAAAGTTCGGCTTTCCGGTAAGATAGGTCTGTGCGACCGCGTCAGAACAGACC
>JALOPT010000114.1 GCA_025453715.1 Methanoregulaceae archaeon
CAATCGAAGGGATTTCCCTCCTGCTCCCGGTTGTCAGGGATGATCCCGATCGGGTGGTACTCCTTTATGAGGAGATTCACCACCTTTCAACACCGGATGTCCTCGCGAGGGCCAGCAATGTAGTCGGGCTTGTCGGAGAGACTGCAAGAGACCTGTCAAACAAAAAAAGTGACCTGGAAATCACAATCACCGGGTTAAACCGCTATGAAAAAATTATTGATAAAATCCAACCCCTCGAGCAACAGCTACCGATACTCCATGGATATGAAGTTACGGTGCTGGTAATCCAGAAAGAATACGAGGACGTACTCGATATCATTCGTCCTGCATTATCAGGTATAACCAATAACCAGTATGAACTGATATCGGCGGACCTTGACGATCAGACAATTGCAGTAATAACCGTCTTCAACAAGAATTATTCTGAAAATGTCCACCGTTTCCTTTTCTCAAAAAACATCAATGAAGTCCGGATTCCTGCTGATTATTCAAATATGCCGCTTGATAAGGCATTGTTGCTGATTGATAAAAATCGCCGGGAGGCTGAATCAGAGAAAGAAAATATCAATACAGAGCTCACCCGTGTCTCACGGGAATGGAACCAGGAGCTGAAGGCGTTACACAAGGTCCTGCTGGAACGGGGTGAAGAACTCAGTGCGTACAACAATTTCGGGGAAACTGATTATACCGTGATGATCCGGGGTTGGATCCCAAAAAAATTTATCCCGGTGACAAGGGAGGTGCTGGAAGAAAAATTTCAGGGCCGGGTGGTAATGACAGAAACTGACGCTACGGCAGAGATGATGGACCGCACCCCTATATTCTATGATAACCCCAGGTGGGCCCGCCCGTTTGAATTTTTCACGAAACTTTCAAGTCCTCCGCAATACAACGAGATCGATCCTTCCCCGCTCCTTGCCATATTTTTCCCGATATTTTTCGGGATTATTGTTGGGGATATCGGGTATGGTATCCTGATACTGCTTGTTGGTTTATTTATTCATTTCCGTTTCGAGGCGGTAAAATGGCTTCGGCAGATATCGGGGATCCTCATCATTTCATCCTTTCCGGCAATCTTTTTCGGGTTCCTTTTCGGGGAATTCTTCGGGAATTTTGGAGAGATGATGGGTTGGATCGAGCCTGTTACCCTTTTCGGTGTTACATGGAACAGGATAGAGGCAATGATCCCGCTCCTTATCCTGACAATTGCCATCGGGGTATTTCACGTGGTGCTTGGGCTTGTCATTGGGGTCATTAATTCAATAACCCGGAAAAACCGTAAACACATCTGTGAAAAGTGCGGGATGATCGGTGTAATTGCCGGGTTGATCCTTCTTCTCGCTTTGATTGGGGGGTTTCTTCCGGCAGCCCTGTATATTCCTGTGTTCGTCCTTCTCGGGATCGCCGTACTTCTGGTAATTTACGGTGGCGGCACTGGCGGGGCTATTGAGATAATGGGCACTGTTGGAAATATTTTATCATATGTCCGCCTGATGGCGATTGGGATGGCCTCGGTTATACTCGCAATGGTCGCCAACGAACTGGGGGGTGCTATGGATGTACTTATTGTAGGTATCCTGATTGCTGTCCTGCTCCACACACTCAACCTGATGTTAGCAATGTTCAGCCCTTCAATTCACAGTGTACGGTTACATGTCGTGGAATTCTATTCCAAATTCTACCATGGGGGAGGACTGCCATACAATCCGTTCAGTTCCGGAAATAAACCGGGTATCAGCGAGGGTAAGAAGTAGGCTTCCATGGCCAGTTTTCATTTAAAAAAATGAAAATAAAGAACTTATCAATTATTAAACTTTATATAATATAAGATCACTGTAACGCATTAGAGGTGTTTTAAATTGGCGTTCGAAGTTGCAATCGGGGCTGCGATCGCATTTGCCGGGGGGGCAATAGCGACAGGCTGGGCACAATCGAGAATCGGTGCGGCGGGAGCTGCAACAATCGCGGAAAGACCTGAAGCTGCCGGAAGCGTGATTGTTCTTGAAGCAATTCCTGAGACAATGGTAATATTGGGTTTCGTGGTCGCAGCCATGATTGTGATCATGGTCAAGTGAAGCTGTTACTCACCTGTATCGAACAGGGATATCCGGAGAATAATTATTTCCGGTACCCCCGGGACATCGAGTTCCCCGTTGCCATGTTGTATGACAACAGCCGGGGAGGAATTGGTGCGGCCTTATGAAATACGATCACCTGATCAAGGCAATAGAAGATGGTGCAGAGGAGAAAATCAGGGAAATCACTGATAGCAAAGATCGGGAAATCCGTGAAATCCTGGAACGTGCAGAATCAGAGTCTGCTCAGTTGCGTAAGGACCTGCTTGCACAAATAAATCAAAGGGTGGAAATCGAAAGGAATAAGGAAATTTATTCGGCACGTGAGCAGGCAAAAGATCAATTGGCACGGGCTCGTAATGGGGCCTTTCTTTCAGTTTTCCAGGTGTCTGATGAACAACTCTCTTCTTTACGTTCAAGTCCGTCGTATGGGGCGTTTTTCAAGGCAGTCATGACCGAAATAACCGGATCTCTTGACAGTGAAAAAATCCGTCTTCATATTGATCCAAAAGATGAGGCTCTTTGCCGGCAGCTGATCAAAGATACCGGGGGGGAGTTCGAAATTGTAACCGATCTTACAACAAAGGGTGGGCTGACCGGGTCAACACCTGATGGAAAGGTTGTTATCCGTAACACCATTGAGGACCGCCTGGCAAGGGCAAAAGAACGTATGAAAGTCGTTGTATTTTCGGGACTCTATGGAGACCAGGATGTACGTTGAGTATGTAAATGCACGAGTCCACGGAATGTCAAGCCGCCTTATTACTACCCATGGGTTCGAACGGCTGATCGCCCAGCCCTCCCTTGAGGGTATTATAACGGAGCTCGAGAAGACACCCTACCGCGAAGAAATCGTTGAGGCACGCATATTGCATACCGGTATCAGCTGCATCGAGTATGCCCTCCGTAAAAATCTCATGAACACCTACCGGAAGATCCTGGCACTCGTAGAGGGAGAAAAACCTGCACGATATATCATAATCTTCCTTAAAAAATGGGATGTCCAGAATATAAAGACGATAATCCGTGGTAAAAATATACAGACTTCTAATGAGGAGATCTCCGGTTGCCTTATCCCTGCCGGTACGTTGGATGAAACGACGTTGATTGAACTGATAAAACAGCCGGATGTCCGTGCCGTTGTGGATATGATGGCGACCTGGGAAATCGAATATGCCGTCCCGCTAACGCGGCATATCGGGGAATTTTCACAGCGGAACGAGATAGGCCGGCTGGAGTACGCATTGGACGAGTATTATTTTGAGTCTTCACTACGGCAATTAAGTGGAAAGCGCCATGATGACAAGGTCGTTCGTGATCTTATCGGTACTGAAATTGATATCAGGAATATAAAGACCGCCATGATGATGATCAGGGATTCGGTCTCCGCAGATGAAGCAGCCCCGTTCCTGCTCAGTGGTGGAAAAGAGATCAATAATGAGCTGATTCATGCGATGATCGGGACAAAAAAAATTCCGGATGCTCTCCGCCTCCTTGAACAGACGTCCTACCGTTTTCTGCTATCTGTCCCTGATATAGAAATCAGCCAGGGAAAGATATCAGTACTTGAAAAAGAGCTTGATCGCTTCCTGATCAGGAACGGGATTGCGATGTTCCGTGGTGATCCCCTCTCTTTCACTATCGTAATCGGTTACCTCTGGGCGAAACTTAATGAAATTACAAATATCAGGGTTATTGCCCGTTGCAGGGAGACTGGAATGCCTGATGAACTGATGGAGTCGGAGATTTTCTATGTATAAGTACGTTATTGTCACAGATCCGGATACTGCCGCAGGGTTTCGCCTTGCAGGGGTTGAGGTAATCGAGGTTTCTACTCCTGAGGAGGCAAAGAAGGCAATCCCCCCCCTGCTGAATGCCGATGATACCGGTATTATCGGGGTAAGTGAGGAGTTCATGTCGGTGCTGGACCCTGAACTGCTGGCAAATATTGAAAAGACGTACCGGCCGATTATTATCCCGATCCCAAGCCGGGCTAAAAAGGTGGTATCAGAAACGTACATCGAACGGCTCCTAAGGCGGGCAATCGGGTACAACATTGTGGTGAGGCGATAAATATGATAAAAGGAGTAATTTCAAGGATCTCCGGGCCGGTCATCCTCGCCGAACATATGCGTGGTTCAAGGATGTACGATGTGGTCAGGGTCGGAGAGAAGTCCCTGGCCGGGGAGGTCATCAGGCTTGATGATGAAAACGCAGTTATCCAGGTCTACGAGGATACATCGGGGTTGAAGGCCGGTGAACCGGTAATTAACACCGGGATTCCCCTCTCGGTGGAACTGGGCCCGGGACTGATATCATCGATTTACGATGGTGTCCAGCGTCCGCTTTCAGTGCTTGCTGAACTTTCAGGGAGTTTTATATCCCGCGGGATCTCTGTACCGGGTCTCGACAGGGCAACAAAATGGGAGTTTGTCCCCCTTGTAAAGTCGGGTGACAAGGTCACCGGCGGTGACATAATCGGCACTGTCCAGGAATTCCATATCGAACACCGTATTATGGTACCGCCGGGGCATTCCGGAACCGTCCGTGAGATCAGGGGTGGTAATTTTACGGTGGAGGAGACGGTATGCACCCTTGAAGACGGTACGAAACTACCGATGATGCAGACGTGGCCTGTGAGAAAGGAACGTCCATATAAAAAGAAACTCGATCCGGAAGTCCCGCTCTTAACAGGGCAACGGGTGTTTGACAGTCTCTTTCCCCTTACCAAGGGCGGCACTGCCATGATCCCTGGTGGCTTCGGGACTGGCAAGACGGTTTCGGAACAGACACTCGCGAAATGGGCTGATGCCCGCATTATTGTCTATATCGGGTGCGGGGAACGTGGGAATGAAATGACTGACGTGCTTACCGAATTCCCGGAACTTGTCGACCCAAGGACAGACCTCCCCCTTATCCAGAGGACAATAATGGTTGCAAACACCTCCAATATGCCAGTCGCAGCCCGTGAAGCATCAATATATACAGGGATTACCATGGGGGAGTATTACCGGGACATGGGGTACGATGTCGCCCTGATGGCGGACTCCACCTCCAGGTGGGGGGAAGCGCTCCGTGAGGTATCAGGCCGTCTTGAAGAGATGCCGGGCGAGGAGGGGTACCCTGCATACCTTGCCACCCGGCTGGCCGCTTTTTATGAACGTGCCGGAAGGGTGATGTGCCTCGGGAACCGGGAAGAGACTGGATCGGTCACGATCGTCGGGGCCGTCTCTCCCCCCGGAGGAGACTTTTCAGAACCTATTACCCAGAACACACTCAGAATTGCCGGGACGTTCTGGGCACTCGACACGAGCCTCGCCAACAGGAGGCACTTCCCTTCCGTAAACTGGATTAAAAGTTACTCCCTTTATCTCGAGAGCCTGAAGGGTTGGTACACAAGTCACATTGCACCTGACTGGATGGAGATACGAGACCAGACAATGTACCTCCTCCAGAAAGAGATCGAGCTGCTGGAGAT
>JALOPT010000115.1 GCA_025453715.1 Methanoregulaceae archaeon
GCAGTAGTAATTTATCTTTATGACATTACATAAATACAGCGTAAGAATACACTGGTGCTGATATGGAATTCCTCAAATCCTGTGATCAGATGGCGGGAGCGGTGGAGGACGCAATCCTTGATCTGGTAGGTACGCGAAACGGTGACAGGATGATCAGGATGGGCGCCGATGGTACACCGACCAAATTGATCGACCAGGTAGCAGAGGACTGCATCGTATCCTATCTTGCAGAACAGCCGCTCTGTCGTATGCTGATCAGCGAGGAACTTGGAAAACGTGAGTTTGGTGGCGAACAGGGAACAATATTTCTCGACCCGGTTGACGGGACTTATAATGCGGTGAACGGCATCCCTTTCTACGCCCTTTCAATTGCGTATGCGGAAGGGGGGATTGTCAATAAAGCGTACGTCCGCGACCTTGCGAATGGAGAAACATTTACTGCTATTCGTGGAAAAGGGGCGCATATGGCCGGTAATACCCTGCACGTTTCCAAAACTGCCAACCTTGACGAAGCGGCAATGAGCATATATGGCCGGAAATTCGACCCGAAGCGCGTGATGCAACTTGGACAGAAGATCAGGCGGTGGCGGCTTCTTGGAGCTTCTGCCCTCGAACTGAGCTATATCGGGGCTGGACGCATCGATGGTTTTATCGATCTCAGGGGGACGCTCCGGGTAACTGATGCGGCAGCCGGGATGCTCATCTGCACTGAAGCTGGTGGAAAGGTATCCGATTTGAACGGAAATGCGATTAATTTTCCTGATGAGGTCACTATTGGCCGGTGCATGGTCGCTACGAATGCCGTCCTGCACCACAAGGTGATCGAGTACCTGAGGTAGCGTGCATGAAAATCATTCTCATATCCAGGATCGATGACAGGGACGCCCTGCTTTATACCGAGCAGATGGGACGTCTGCTTGCAGGATGGGGGCACGATATCAGTTTTGACCAGACCACTGCCGATGCAATCGGGGTCAGCGGATGTTTGTTAGAGAAATCAGATGCAGCTCTTGCCGTGGTAATAGGTGGGGACGGGACGATCCTCCATTCTGTACAGCGGATGGAACTACAAAAACCGGTGCTTGGGATTAACTGGGGGGAGGTGGGTTTCCTTGCAGACATAGAACCCGTTGAAGCAGAAAAGTTCTTACGGGAACTGGAGTCTGGGTTTACTATCGAGCGGAGAATGAGGCTTATTTTGACGAGGGATGGAGAATTTCTCGGGAACGCCCTTAACGAAGCACTCATTATCACAAGCCGCCCTGCAAAAATGTTAAGGTTCGTGGTGATTGTTGATGGTGTACCAGCAGAAAAATTCCGGGCTGACGGTCTTCTCATCAGTACCCCTACAGGTTCGACAGCTTACGCCATGAGCGCAGGAGGTCCGATTGTTGACCCGCGAATTGAAGGGGTAGTACTGGTCCCGCTTGCACCGTATCTCCTCTCGTCCAGGCCACACGTTATCAGCACGGACCGGTCGCTTGAAATCCGGCTTGAAAGCGCCAAGCCGGCAAAACTCGTAATTGATGGGCAGAACACCTTTGAATTTGACACCGGAGGTACAATTGCCGTCCGTAAGGCCCCACAGCCTGCCTTATTTGTCGATGCAGGGAAGAATTTTTTTGAAAAAGTCGACCGGAAATTAAGGCGGCTATAGAAAAATTCTGCCAGTTTTATTCATGGATTCTCGTGAAAAATAGTATTACTACGTTATAACGGGCATTTCCTGTAAGGTTTTATACCGGTATCACTATCCGTAGGGAAGTGATCAGGGTACCCCGGTTAATGACTATGACCGGAGGACCATTATTCGCCGTGTCAGACTTTTATGAACACGTTGTTCATGAAATTCGCAAAGGTGCATAATGGGGGATGTGATTGCCCTGATATCCCGGTGTGTAACAATAACTGCCCTTCTCCCCGGTTTCAGGACCCTCCTGATCTCTTCGATTGACCGGGCATACAAGGAATCGAGGCCTTCTGCCATGATAGACGATGACTGGCCGTAGGGGAGGTCAGTCGCTACAGCGTCAACAGATCTGCTTTTTAACGGAAGGTTGCCGGCATCTGCAAGGAATAATCCTGCACCGGGAATATTCCTGCGTGTTCCCCGTACCATGAACCTATCCATATCACCTCCTGTGGCTGTAGCCCCCACCATCCCTGCCTCGATGAGAACTCCTCCCGTACCGCAGAACGGGTCAAGAAATCGTTCGCCCTGCGCAACCAGTGAAATATTGACGATAGCACGGGCCATCCTCGGCATCATTACACCTGGATGAAAAAAAGTCCGTTTTCCAGGATTCCTCGTATCAAATGAACCCCTGTCGATAGTACACAGCAACTTCCCTATGTAACAACGGTCTCCGGAGAATATTGCCCTGAATTCATGAGACGGGTTTTCAAGCGATACCGGGCCTGAAATTGCTGATCCCATCAGACGTTCAAGCGATGCAGTTGGTTCTTTGATTTCTGCCCCTTCGATCTTTTTTACCCTCGCCACAAAAGTTCCCGGTGCTGAAATTGACAGGTCCTTAAGGAGATGCCCAAAAGACGCAATACTAGCAGGGCATTCACCAAGGTACTCCATTACCGCGTGTGACATTGCCAGTCTTGTTACCAGGGACGTCTTTTGACATAATGCGACAGCTACCTGTGGACGTGAATCGGTTACCTCGCCCACGCACGATAATTCCGAACATGGAAGTGTCGGGTGTTCCCCGGATAGCAGGAAGAGGAGTTTCATTGTTCTGATACGTTCGATCTACCGAAAGAAATTGGTTGGGGTATAGTGTATTTTTAAAATATGACATCGAGTCCGATTTTCGCTGGTAATGTCTGGGATGTTGTGTAAGGCTGCCCGGTTCCGGGTATAATCATTAATGTGAATGTTCTTCCTGGTCCAAGATTTGGTGTCCGCACCGTAATAAAAAATGTCTCCCCTGATTCGAGAATATTATCCGTATTCGCCTGTTTTTTATCCACTATCTCCCAGTACGGGTTTATTGTTTCATTTCCCGTTGTTAACGTGATTAGTGCGTTGGACATATTCACTTTTTTTCCACCGGCGGCAAGGGAAATGTCGTAACTCAGGCTGGTTATGTAATCCCCTCCACCGCGGTACCCCTTTATATTCCCTACGGAGAAAGCCGGTTGATTTTCCAATAGTGCAGGTGTTACCGTCCCCTGGTCCGGTACCCAGTTGACCGTCACGGTTGTCCCCGGGGTTACCTGTATATCCGTTTCATAGCGGGAATTTCTATCCGCATGAATTAGCACGTGGTGGACTCCTGGTGCCATATTGTTAAGGACCAGTGGTGTCCTGCCCTGTAAGGTCCCATCAATGTAGACGTCAGCGCCCTGGGGTATAGAACTGACCGATACTGTCCCGGTTGGTCCCTGCATACCTGTACAGCCGCAGGTCAATAGAAGTATGATAACTAAACAGATGATGCATGCACCCGACTTCATAGATGCACGTTTATCATCAGGCAACATGAACATTTTGTATGTTGGATAATTACCACTGGATTTTTCAGGTTTTGCGTTGAATTTATCGATTAATTTTTTGTACCCTGAATGTCCGTATACTACCCGCCGGGACAAATTATTGAAAAATAATTCTGTTATGGCTGGCTGAGCACGGTCGCTGGAGACTTTTTAGTATCATATTATACACGCATTTTGAAGGCCTTCCCCTGCTTGTTCCCCTCCTCAATGCCACTGGATTGAATGTTGTTGAAAAGAGATATCCGGTTTCGATGCCATTGTTATATTAAAGTAGGTACTCTGTCCTGGTGATTGACCAACAAGAACTGTTTATCAGCAGAATCAAATAAGGAAATAAAAGCGTCAATTAGGGAATTATAATGACTGAACGACCATTCCAGCCGGATAATAACCAAACCAACATTGTTTCGGAGCAATACAGAGTCCACCCCTACGTTATCCTGCTGATGGACGATGAGGAGAGTATCATTGAGCCGTATGGAAAGCTGCTGGAAATGAAGGGGTATATCGTCTACACCGCGTATAACGGGGAGGAAGCATTGGCAGCCTGCCGCGAGGCAGTATCATCACAGCAAAGGATAGATGTGGCAGTCATTGACCTGACAATTCACGATGGTATGGGTGGACTTGAGACTGTAGCGGAGATTAAGTTAATTGACCCCGATATACGGGCGATTGCATCAACCGGACATTTGCGTGAATGCCTTACTGATGAATATAAAAAACACGGGTTTGTGGGAATACTTCCAAAACCATATGTTTTAAAAGAGTTAATTGAAGCAATAGAACGGGCAATCAGGATGGAAAAAAATAACCCTGAATAACACGGAGATTCTTACTTCTTACCACGTAATCCCGAAAAAATTCCTTTCTTTGAATTTCCCGTCTTTTTTCCTTCTGCCTCAAGAATCTTCTGGTAGAATTCTCGTTGTTCAGGCGGGACTGTTTTCGGAATAACAATTTTAAGTCGTACAAGAAGATCACCGGGCTTTCCCCTTCTTTTTACCCCCTCTCCTGGTATTTTCAGCGCGGTATTGTGCTGCACACCCGCAGGAATCGTAAGTTCAACGTGCTTGTTATCGATAGTCTCAATTGTTTCGGAAGAACCAAGCACCGCCTGGGCGGGACTTATCTCGAGGATTGTTTCGAGAGTATCACCAGAACGGGTGAAACGGTTATGCGTGCGGACATGCACTTCAATGAAAAGGTCCCCGCTGGGCGCTCCTGTATCCCCCGCCTCACCGTACCCCTCCATACGGAGGCGCATGCCAGTATCGATGCCGGCTGGAAAATGGACGGATAGCGTCCTTTTAACCCTTGTGTGCCCACTCCCTTTGCAATCGGGGCATTTCTTTTCAGGCACCCTCCCGCGGCCCATACATTCGTTACAGGTGGTCATCCTGACAAACTGGCCGAACACGGTCTGGCTCATCTGCTGGAGCTGGCCTGACCCGTTACACCGCTTGCATGTGTGGAGTTTTTTCGTCTCGCTCCCTGAACCGTTGCATGCGGGGCAGGGTTCATTGTGCATCAGCTGAACTTCTTTATCGGTGCCGGCAACTGCCTCTTCAAGGGAGATCTGCATCCGCATCAGGACATCGTTGCCTGCCTGCGGACCTCTCGGGCCTCTCGCACCACCAAATGACCCGCCGAAGAAATCGAAGATATCACCGAAACCCGAGAAGTCCGCTGAGAAACCACCGGCATGGGGGCCTCCGGCCCCCGAATACTGCCCTTTTGAGGCGTTGGTGAAATTGGTGTGACCAAGCTGGTCGTACTGGGACCGTTTCTGGGAGTCAGAGAGAACACTATAAGCCTCGTTTATCTCCTTGAACTTCTCCTCGGCGCCGGGTTCCTTGCATACGTCTGGATGGTATTTCCGGGCAAGGTTGCGATAGGCCTTTTTTATCTCCTTCTCATCGGCAGTCCTTGCTATCCCAAGGACATCATAGTAGTCGCCAGCACCCATCTGCGCTCACTCTTCTTTCATCTTGTAATCT
>JALOPT010000116.1 GCA_025453715.1 Methanoregulaceae archaeon
CAACAACGTCAGCGGGATATCCATCTCCAACGCGAACAACAACACGATCTTCAATAATTATTTCAACAACAACCAGAATGTCCAGACCGATAGTGTAAGCAGGAACATCTGGAACCTGCCCACCCCAATCCCGGCGCCAGCAGGTGGCAATATTATTCGCGGACCAATGCTTGGAGGAAATTACTGGGCTGACCCGAACGGAACAGGGTTCTCACAAACTGCCCTGTATGACCGTGGTGACGGTATCGTTGACCATGCGTATGTAATTGACGCCAACAACAGCGACTATTACCCACTCGGTGGAAAACCGAAACCTTCCGGGGGTGTTAATGTAGCAGCACCGAACCCCTTGCCACTTATCGGGCCTGGATTACCGTACGATTCGAAGTTCGTTAAAAATGACATCCCGAAAACAATGCAGTCCTGCGGTTCATACCAGGTTCATGTCCAGGTAATGAATACCGGGTCTGTCAACTGGACATCGGCCAATGGGGTCTTCCTGTCACCTTCTTCAAAGGACGGGTTCACCTTCGTACCACCAAGATACTGGCTGCCTGAAGGCGTAGTTGTGAAACCGGGTGCAAGCTACACATTCCCGTTCACGATTAATGTCCCATGCCCGATGAAGAACGGCACCTACAACCTGTCGTTTATCATGATGTATACCGTGACAAGCCAAAGTGGGGCCAAAGTACATGTTCCATTCGGTGAGGACTACCAATACACCGTAACGGTATCAACCCCCACATCCAGTGTCGCTTCCAGTGGATTATCAAAGTTTATCAAATCCGGGACACCCAAAGCAATTGTTCCACAAAACGGAGTAGTGGTGAACACACAAAACTACGTGAACAGTGCTCCAACAGGTGCAGGCCAGCAGACAATAACCAGCCCCCTGGTCACACCGGTAAAAAACCCTGCAATAACATCATTTTCACAGGTTACCACCCCAACCATTGAAAAACCGAAAATAATTTCAGAGACCGGATATGCCAGTACCCCATTACCGGAGTTTGGATCATTTGCAGCCAATACAACAGGTAGCACCCTTGCGAGCAGGTTCCCCTTGATCTCCAGTGTATTCTGGCTCAATCTTTTACAGACTGAATAAATTTTTCCATTTTTTATCTAATCAGAAATAATTTCCCAGGTTTTCATTATTTTAACCTGTGAAACAGGGAACCAGGAAAACCGGGTTCTGACTTCTTCACTCCATAAATATATAAAAAAAGATCCCGGGCATACAGGCACAACAAAAAATTTAACAGGGGAGTAATGCAGATTTTCCGTTCTCTAACGCGACCCGGCACACCGGGCAGAACTCCTTCTTTTTCCCGTCCAGTTCATCAAGGGTGTGGGGATTATACATAATACATTCGTGGTTGTTGCAATGTGAAAGTCCATAAATATGCCCTAATTCGTGGGATCCTTCCTTTGCGAGGCGTTCAATAAGGTCATCGTCGTCCGGGTGGCGACCATAGTATTCATTGCTGAGTCGAATGCTGGAAACGACGGAGACCTGTGTCTGCGGGCGGGCAAGTCCGAACACGAACTCCAGGCCAGTTGCAAAGAGGTCCTGCCCGATAACAAGGAGTACCGGGCACTGGATACACTGCCGGTGAACACAGGTCCCGAGGCTGTCGAGTACAATACCCGCATCAACCTGTCTCCTGTGCCCGATATAACCGTTGAGGACGATAGGGTTATCACTGACCCGCACCCGGGTATTAGTGATAGAAGCGACAGCCCTGCCCACCGGTCCGGCCAGTCCCTGTGGCGCACGGTGATCCCAAAAAATATGGATGTCCATTCCTATACTATACTGGAATGGGCGGGTATAAACGTATTGAGAATTGCATAGGCAGGTATATCGCAAGTCATTACCGCAACCCGGTGGAGATAGGGGTCGGGTGTAATTTTACCGCTGCGGAATATATCATGGCGACGGGGACCGCTTGCCGTTGCACTGATATAAAACGACAGGTCCCGCCGGGAGGTCTGGAATTCGTCCAGGATGATATATTCTCCCCGGATATTCGACACTACCGCGGAACAGATGTCCTGTATTCAGTCAGGCCTGCTGAAGAAATGGTGCCACCGATGCAGGAACTCGCACGGATCCTCAACTGTGACCTGCTCGTGTACCATCTCGGTTTTGAGTGTTACGGCGATGGCGGGGAATTAATAGACTGCGGGGTAATCCTCCATCGCTATTACAAGAGGGACCTCTCCTCAGAAAAGGGTTGACTGCTTCCCTCCACCTTTCGGTTGTCCCTCCTTCTGTGCAGCGGGAGAAGATTCAGGCTTCCCGGGTGGAGAGGTTTCCATAACCACGTTTTTCACTTCAACAGGTTCTTCACCAGGCACCTGCTTTTTTTTCGGTTCGGCAGAGGTTTTTTTCTGCGCCTTTATTTTCTCCTTCTTGTCCTCTTCTTTCTTTTCGGCCGCGATTTGTTTTGCTATGGAAGTTGCCTTAGCGCGATCATGTATCAGGAATGCCAGCTGGTCGGTGTCAAGTTCTAATTTCCTTGCAAAAACAAGCGGTTCCTTTTCGGCGAGAATTGACAGCAGGCTCAGGTACCCGTCCCGGACTGTTTTCTGCGGCATATGCATGAGCCCGCCAAATTTGCCGAGCAGGGTTGTGCGTATGCCTTTCTGGCGCCTTGAAGATGCCATCTTCTGCCATCGGCGGGGTGATAATATACGTTCATGGATCCCGTGGCCCCCTGATGCGATATTGGTGCCTAACAGCATGTTGACCGTGGCATAACGCCAGAGCGTGTAATACTGCTGGCGGTATGTATACCCGATATATTCATCAGCCCGCGAAAGATAACGGTAGGCTTTTGCGGTTTCTTCCGGTGTTTTTATAACACCAACGTTTGCCTCAATCCACTGCTCGATGACATCAGGTGTATCATCTATCTCGTACGACATCCGGACCAGGTCTTCGCCTGTACTCCGGCCGAAAACTGCAGGAATGAGCTGGAATATGCTTGCCCGCCCGTCTTTCATTGAAGTCCTGATATCAGGTTCATCGATGCGCTCTTTTCCAATGGACGCGGCATAGAGCATCGTGACAGCGGCCCTCATATCTCCCGCGGAGTTCTCGGCAATATCCTTCAGTGCCTGATCATTGCATTGCACCTTCTCCGCAGAACAGATATATTTCAGGTGAGGAGCAAGGGAGCGTGCAGGAAGGGCCTTGAACTGGACAGGTTCACATGCGGCGCGTAGATCTGCCGCAAGCCCGTACAGGTCATTCGCGATCAGGATGATGGGCTGACGTGCGTCCCGTATAATATCAAGGATTGCCTTCGCCCCGCCTTTATCGGCGGTTCCCTGCAGGTTATCCGCTTCATCAAGGACGATCAGTCTCCTTGCAGCCCCGGTAAGGCTGCCGGATGTACTGCCGGCCCCCGCAACCCGTTCAATGACTGCTTTTGTCCTCTGGTCACTCGCGTTGAGTTCCATCGCTTCCCACTGCATATCATTCGCGAGGGCATATGCGGCGGAGGTCTTGCCGATACCAGGTTTCCCGTACAGGATAAGCGGTTTTGTGCCGCGTTTCCATCCACGTGCCCAGTCCAGCATCTGTCGGACAGCCGTCCCGTTCCCTACAATATCAGCAAGATGAGCGGGGCGGTATTTTTCTGTCCAGTCCATGGTGTAACTTCGACGGTATATCAAATAAATTATGTCTGATGACACTGAATACCATTACTACATTTCCGCGTTGGTGGTATAACCGTGGTTTTTTATTGCTCCACAGAAAAGATCGCAAGTGTCGTCAGGGACTATGAAGGAGTGAAACGGAAGCATGCCATCGGCGAGATGGTAAAAGCAATCCGGATCGACACACCTGACGTGATGGCCTCGTTTGGCGAGGACGCAGCAGTTATCCGGCATGGGAATGAAGCCCTTCTCCTCGCGGCAGACGGGATATGGAGCAAGCTGATGGAGGCCGACCCTTACTGGGCAGGCTACTGCTCTGTGCTTGTTAATATCCATGATATCGCGGCTATGGGTGGGAAACCGATAGCCATGGTCGATGTATTTTCAATATCAGACAATTCCATCAGGAAACTGGTGATTGATGGAATGCACGATGCTTCGTCCCAGTTCGGAGTCCCGATTGTCGGTGGACACCTCCATCCCGATACCCCGTACAGTGTTATCGACGTTGCCATTATCGGCGTTGCAGATGTTGATTCCGTTATCTACTCACATACCGCTGAAGAGGGAGACCAGGTAGTGGCCGCTATTGACCTGAGCGGAAGGGTACACCCTTCCTGTTTCCTTAACTGGGATTCCGTGACGATGAAATCTGCTTCCTATGTGCGGGCACAGATCCAGCTTCTTGAACAGCTCGGGCGGGAGCATCTCGTGACCGCAGGGAAAGATATCAGCAATCCGGGTGTAATCGGTACTCTTGGCATGCTCCTCGAAGTAAGCAACAAGGGCGCCACAATCGATCTTGCCGGGATACCCCATCCTGACCTGAAGGAGAATAATATCTCATTCGAGCAATGGGTGCGGATGTACCCGGGTATGGGGTTCATCCTGACCGTGAAAGAAAAAAATACTGCTGAAGTCTGTTCACGGTTTTCTTCTGTAGGGATGACGGCGAAGGTTATCGGGACGGTAGACACCACCAAAGACCTGAAAATTACCTACGAGGACCAGGAATCACTTGTCTTTGATTTTTCAAAAAACGGCATCATGCGGCTCTTTACCGGGCCTGGTGACTGTGTATGAAGAAAATTGGGATCGGGATCGAAGAGGAAACGGAAAAAGTCATTTCAAGTGTCGTTAACTCCGGGATCAGTGATCAGGTTATTCTTTATTGTAAACCTGGTACTATCGGTCAGGTGGGAGAGAAACTCAATATTCATTTATCGGCATGCCCGGAACAGGACATGGTAACTGATCTGATGAATTGTTCCATCAGGGCAGCAATAAGAGGCACATTGCCTGCGAATGCGACACTAAGTGCTTTGAAAAAAGCTGCTGGTGTCGACCACCTTGAACGCATAGCCCTCCTCGAGACAGCGGGCGGGAAGAAATTCCTGCTGGCACCTGTAGGGGTTGATGAAGGCTGGTCGGTCGCTGAAAAAGTGACATTTGTAAAGAAAGGAAGGGAAATTGCTGAGAGATTCGGCCTTCCAAAGAAGGTGGCCATTCTGTCCGGGGGGCGACTTGGAGATATTGGCCGGAGCCGCCGGGTCGACCGGAGTATGGCCGAGGCTGAGCTTGTGGCCCGCCTGACCGGGGAAACACACTATGAAATTCTCGTAGAAACGGCAATTTCGGAAGCAGGTGTCATTATTGCCCCGGATGGGATAGCAGGGAACCTGATGTTCCGGACACTTATCTTCCTTGGTGCAGGTCACGGACATGGTGCACCGGTTGTAAATATCGATAGAATTTTTGTGGATACCTCGCGCGCTTCACCAGATTACCGCAATGCCATAATGCTTGCTGATTCTCTCTCTAAACCATAAAGTCACTTATATTGGTAAATATCTGCAAATTAACCTATTTTTAGTAGATCCTCACAATCTGCCATGTGATAGTGACATTTCCTGCAAAACTGCCTTGGATAGCATATTCTGCAAAAAATTGGACAAGATTCACGAAACGTTTAAATATTTGCTAATACATTTTTGTTTGAGGTAATACAATGGCAGATTTACCTATTGCTGCAGTTGTAAGGATTGCAAAGAAAAATGGAGCAGAGAGAGTGGGTAGCGACGCAGCTGCTGCACTTGTTGCGAAGGCAGAAGCATACATTGCACACCTGACCAAAGAAGCAAACAGGCTCGCGCTCCACGCGGGACGCAAGACGATCAAGGAAGAGGATGTAGAGCTGGCTGCAAAGTCAGCATAAAATTCCCCCTTTCTCTAATTAAAAAAAAAATATTCCGGTTGAACCGGGAATAAATCTGATCAAGGTGGCAACAGTTTTATTTTGATTATCGGGACGGATAATTATCTCTTAATTACCATCTGAATCTTCAGAACGTTCCTTTTGTGCTCGGTACCTGGTCGTCCTCACCACGGTGCGAAAGCGCTTCACCAAGAGCAATCCCGAATGCCTTGAATACCGCTTCACATTTGTGGTGGTCGTTTCGTCCTATAAACAGGATATGTGCGGTGATCCCGGCGCGTGTGCAAAGGCTGTAAAAAAAATGCTCGAAAACATCGGCATCAATGCCACCGATGGTTTTTCCGGTGAATTTACCTTCAAAAATCAGGTAGCCACGGCCCCCGCAGTCGAGCACAACCGTAGCACGAGACTCGTCCATTGGCACAATTGCATGGGCAAACCGTCGTATCCCACGTCCGTCACCGGTTGATACCCGGATTGCATCTCCAAGGACAATCCCGATATCCTCAATGGTGTGATGGGTGTCAACTTCAAGGTCACCCGTCGCAGTGACTTCAAGCCCTATTCTCCCGTGCCTGCCAAGTGCCGATAGCATATGGTCAAAAAATGGTATCCCTGTAGAAACGGAACAGCCCTTTAGACCGTCCGGATTAAAAACCACGTGGACATCTGTCTCGTTCGTCGTCCTTTTCTGTTCAGCCTTCCTCATCTTGCTGCCTCCAGTGCATCGCGGAGCCGGATCCTGCCACTGTAGAGCGATGACCCGAGTACCGTACCATATACACCAATCTTAGCGAGACCATGTATATCATCTATGCTCGAAACGCCCCCTGCCACTGTAACTGGTATACCTACACTATCAAGAAGTGCTTTCACGGGGGGAAAATTCACACCTCCCTGAAGACCTTCAACATCGACATTCGTGTACAGAAGGGATCCTGCACCAAGGGACTCAAACCGTTCTGCCCAGTGAATGTAATCGCCTGCAGTCTTCTGCCAGCCTTCAATGACAATCTCCCTGCCACGGGCGTCCACCCCGGCCATAATTCGTGCACTCCCAAACTCGTCTGCAAGCTCCTGGATAATTCCGGGAGTCCTGGTGGCTACTGTGCCGAGGATTACACGCTCAACACCGGCTTCCAGCCAGCCTGCTGCGTCCGGTGTTGACCGGATACCCCCACCGAGCTGGATTGTCACACCTGTCTCGTGAACGAGTTCCCTTATGAGGTCAACATTTCTGGCAGCATTTCCAAATGCCCCGTCGAGGTTGATTACATGAAGAGAATCAGCACCCAGAGAGAGCCACTTCTTTGCACAGGTCCGTGGTTCTCCAAAAAATGTAGCAGTCTCCCTGTTACCCTGGACCAGCTGGACACACCGTCCGTCAAGGATATCAACTGCAGGAAATACCTTCATACAAGTCAGCGGATCATCCTTTCTATCGACATCACGAGGATATCCCGGGCACCTGCACGCTTCAGCAGGTTGATCAGGTGGTAGACACGCTCCTCGCTCACTACTGCATGCACTGCAACGAGGTCCTCGCTGGCCGCAACCTCCATTATGGTTGGCCCTGATAACCCCGGGAGGACCCGCTGGACATCCGTAAGACATGCACGTCGGACATTCATCATCAGGTAGCACTGCCCGCGGGCACGTATAACGCTTTCGAGTGCCAGCACGATCTCTTCAATTTTTTCCGATTTCGTGGCCCTTGCATCACGGTTTGCGATAACCACCGTGCTCGTCTTCATAACTTCGGAAATCACCCGCAACCGGTTTGAACGGAGTGTGTCCCCTGAACTGGAAAGGTCGATAATTGCATCTGCAATACCAAGATACGGGGTAGCCTCGCACGCACCCCCAACCCTGACGATATGTACAGGAATATTATGCTGTGTAAAATAAGATTGAGCAATCCCTGGAAATTCCGTTGCGATCTTTGCATCCCTGAGATCCTGTATAGCGTGTACAGGTGAGCCTTCCTGTACGGCAAGGACAAGGGTCGCAACACCAAACTGGAGATCCAGGAGTTCATCGACATTAACACCCCGTTCAGCCACCATGTCATGCCCGGTAATCCCTACATCGGCGGCCCCGTTAGCGACATATTCAGGGATATCAATCGGCCGGGCGAACAGGACCTCGATATGGGGGTCAGGAGTCCGTGAAATCAGGCGCCTTTCACCGGCATCAAGAAGGTGGAGACCGGATTTCTCCATAAGATCAAGGATTGGAATGGATATCCGGCCTTTATTGGGTATTGCAAGCCTTACGACATACGGGAGGTCATCACCTGTAGGCCTCCCTTTATCAGTTGTGGTATTGCTCATCTTTGGTGTACGATCAGAACGTCCTGATCTCCCCGCTGATGACTTTCTCGGTAACACATGTCACATTCGCTAAACCGTCATTAACAATTGAATCAATATCCCGGGTAATGGTATGCAACTCGTAACCCGCCTTGGGTAAAACCTGGACACTCGCGACAAGTGGGAGGTCAATGGGCATCCCAATCTGCGAAAGAAGCCGGATATAAATCTCTTCTATCCCGTCTACCTTTGCCACACATTCCCTTGCGAGCTGGGTCGATAGGATGTTATAGATCTTACCGATATGGTTGATTGGATTCTTGCCGCTTGTTGCTTCCATGCTCATCGGGCGGTTCGGGGTGATAAGACCGTTACACCGGTTACCACGGCCGACAGAGCCATCATCACCCATCTCTGCCGAAGTACCGGTCACCGTGAGGAATACTGATCCATTATCGATATCATCAGCAGTATTGATATGTACGGTAACCTTCCTTCCGGTATGCTTTTTCGCAAGCGCCTCAAGCCGCTCCTTCAGGATCTCTTTATACTCAATGTATTCCTTCAGGCCTGAACAATACCGGTCAACAATTGCACAGGCAACAGTGAGCGTGATGTCGTTATCATCACGAAGCCCCATAATTTTTATATCCTGCCCGATTGCAGGGAATTCTGGTCTTAGTATTGTATCGATATAGTCGCTGGACTCCATTACAATGGTCTCTGTCTCGGAGAACGGCGCATGGCCTACACCGAACGAAGTGTCATTTGCCCGGGGTACCTTGTTATCGCAGGGACGGAATACATCACGGAGGTCGGTAGAACCTGTCCCAAGTTTACAGTCGACAATCACATCACGTTCGAGGTTTATATTGGTCAGGTTCTCCCGTAGGTAATTCCTTGCGGCTTCTACGGCGATAGAGTCTGTCGCGATATTAATACCATCAAAATGTTTCGTGGCACGCCCATCAAGTAAAATATAGATGGGCTTTATAACTTTGCCTCCACCAAATCGTGGAATAGACTCGCCGGCAACGATCTCTCCCTGGTCGGTATTATGGTGCAGAATCGCGCCACATTCTTCAAAATATGCCCGGCACAGGGCACGGCTGATAGATTCGGCAATACCATCAGCCATGCTGTCAGGGTGACCAATACATTTTCTCTCGACCAGTTCAATTTCCTGCTGTTCGAGAGGGATTTGACGTAGCCCTTCGATTTTAATATTCCTCTTCATTGAATCCCTCTTGATTCAGATTTCGGATCATAATAAAAATGATTGGAATTCATTTAACTATTTCCTTTGAGGTTAAACTGACTCGAGAAGATAGCAATATGCCGTTAATAAACGCGCCTCACTCTCCCTCACATAGGTTTTTCAGACTAATAAGGGTTCCATTTCCAAAGAGTTCTACCAGTTCCTGTTCTGTCACGTGTAACTGTGGTTAGTGCAGCCAATTGAGGTCCAACCAATTCCTCTCCAGTGTCAAATCTATAACTCCTGCTATAGTAATCACCAGCGGGATTGCACGGGTGCCTTTCCCCCCAATCGGGAAGATTCAGCCTATTTTGCGGAAACAAAACAACTCTGGCAGTTTTTCCAGAAGATGAAGTTAGAGGAGTTTTCAGCTTCATTGTTGTATCTTTAATGGTTGTAGACTCGTCAATCCTGACCATCTCCTCATTTTCGTTCCCGTAATCCCATATCAGCCAGTAATCAAAATTTGTCCTCGCATCTCTTGCGGGAATATCTGTACCGGCATCAGAAATAAACCATGACCCCTCATCATCATCGATTATTGTCCTAGAATCCGATGTGTCTACCCTGCAATTGGTCCTTGTTACGACATATCTGCTATCGTTCCAATAGTCTATATCATTCTGACTGACATAAAATATCTGTGCGTCCTCCATAAAATAAAGGTTATTCTTTCTTGGGTCTTCACTTGCACCAAAATCCTCTCCAACCCTTTTCATTCCATCATGATCAAAAGCAAGTCCTGCAAGCAAGATTGGCCATTTATCTCCATGGCCAATCTGACCTCCGGTGTACCCTGATGAAAAATTTGCCAGCCTTGCACCATACATATCTATTCCAAACTGGATAAGATTCATAGAAATATTTCGTTTCCAATCCGAAGGATAGCCCCTACTATTTATCATCTGTGTATTATTCATAAGAACTAGTGCCGCAAGATTATGTAATGTCTCTGCCAGTGCGCCGTTATCATGCCCTCCAGAAGGAAAATTATCGGCTGCCCTTGATATGCATATGCTAGACTGTGAAGCTGGAATCCTCGGAATATAACTTTTCCATAATTGGATTGCCCTGAAATAAAAACTGCCCATATCATATGTTGGAGTCGAAGGAATTACGTTTAATTCAGGCAAAATAGAAATGTCCATATCTTTAACATACAACAATTCCTTATTTTTTCCAAGATAAGCTGGCCTGAAAGCAAGATATTCTGGAGGTTTATCAAGAACAGTAAGCACAGCAGCACTCCTCATCAGTGATTCAGGTACACCAGACTCATACCCTTGTTCATAATATTCACCC
>JALOPT010000117.1 GCA_025453715.1 Methanoregulaceae archaeon
CAGGAAGTCATGTTGAAGCTGCAACCGGTCAGCTTTCCGAATCCTTTCCTAACCTTTTTGTGCCGGCAGGTTTAACCTTTTCAATCTGGGGGATTATTTATCTCCTTCTCGTTGGGTTTTGTGTTGTCGTTGGAAGATCCTGGACGATTCAACACGACAGAATACACCATACGTTCATCAAAACAGTGTATCCTGGCGTGTGGGTTTTCGGATATGTAAAACCTCACAGCCATATTCGATTACCGATTCCCGATATTCCGGAAGCGTATAAACACCAAGACGCCATTGCTCGCGTCGTGTAGCATTGAGCGTCCTGATTCTTGGTGAGAGCTCGTTGAACCCGACGACGGTGTGCCGGTTTTTCACTCTCACCCCAAGTGACATTTCGCGGGGAATTGAAGGGATATCCACCAGGACCTCATGGGGGTGGAGACCTGCTTTCAGTGCGATCCTGCCTGCAAATTCGCGGCATTTTTCTATCGTGACTCCTTTTTCAACAAGATGGGAGTTCACCTGGTCACTTCCCACATACAACGCCCTTTTATAGAGCCGGCGTTCATAGATTCGTTTTGCAAGGTCCCGGGCAACCATATTTTCTGAATTTTGCAAAGCCAGCATACAGGTCGCGTCATCCATGCGGAGGAGGTGTTCAGAAGCTTCCTGATTCGCACCCTTCAGGTGTTCCATCACCGCCAGCTGAAACATGCTCTCTCCAATCCTGCTTACATGATGGAAATACACCGTCGGTCGCATAAGTGTGCGGGCAATGAGCAGCGATTCGGCAGCATTCACACCATTCTCATCAAGGATCGTCCCCTCGCTTGTATGGATCAGATGCCTGATGAGGCGCTGGGCATCGACGGACCCGTAGGGTGCACCCGTATAGTAGGCATCCCGAAGAAGGTAATCCATACGGTCTACATCAAGATCTCCGTGAATTATACCAGACAAGGGATGGTTTCCCTGTACGACAGCACAGAGTTCAGAAGAATCAATCCCCCATTCCCGCAGCCGGTCACCTGCCTGGTCTTCGACAATTGGTTCAATATCATCGTGGGTCCGATCAAGGAACATCTCTATGAACGGTTCACTTGCATGGGAAAATGGCCCATGCCCGATGTCATGGAGAAGTGCTGCTGCAACAACCAGTGTGTGGTCATGATCAGACAGCCCGAACCGGCGGGAAGCTACATCGGCAAGATACATGGTTCCAAGCGAGTGTTCAAACCGTGTATGGTTAGCTCCTGGATATACCAGATAGGAAAAACCGAGTTGTTTTATGTAGCGGAGACGCTGGAGTGCCGGGGAGTCGAGCAGGGAAAGCGCAAAGTCCTCCACCTCTACATAGCCATGGACCGGGTCCTTGATTATCTTCAATCAGTTCACTAAAAGAATCTTCATATACAATGCATAAAAGTATTGATCAATGATCACGTTCCTTTCCGGGGGAACAGGAACCCCCAAGCTCCTGAGAGGCATGCAAAAGGTAATGGACCGGCATGAGATCTCAGTGATAGTTAACACTGCCGAGGATATCTGGATATCAGGGAACCACATTTCACCGGATCTTGATACTGTTATGTATCTGTTTTCAGGGATTCTCAATACCGATACATGGTGGGGGATCAGAAATGACTCTTTTTATACCTATGATGAAATCATCCGGCTAGGTATTGATGAGTTTATCAAAATAGGAGATAAGGATCGTGCTGTGCATATCGCACGGGGAGAAATGCTGCGAAAGGGAATGCGGCTGACGAATATTACCAGGATTCTCTGTGACCGGTTCGGTGTTCGCGAAATGGTTCTGCCCATGACAGATTCCGAAGTTACTACTCAGGTAAAAACAGATCTCGGCCTTATTCACTTCCAGGAATACTGGGTACGGGCAAAGGGAAAAATCGGGATTGAGGGGGTTGTAAGAAGTTTCAGAGAGCCTCCCGTTGCCACTGAAGAGGCTCTTGCGGTGATTGAAGCAAGTGACACCATCGTAATCGGTCCATCCAACCCGATCACCAGCATCTCCCCGATTCTTGAGTGCGAGGGGATAAAAAATGCCCTTCTGGACAAATTAGTTATCGCGATAAGCCCGTTTATCGGTAGTGCTCCCGTAAGCGGACCTGCTGGTGCTCTCATGCAGGCTTCGGGTTTCGAACCAAGCTCCCGGGGTACCTATAATTGTTATGATGGAATCACCGATATCTTTGTCCAGGATATCCGGGACCCCATTATGCTCAATAATTCAGTCAGATATGACACGCTCATGGTTGATGAGGAAAAAAGTATCGCACTTGCCCAGGAGATACTGCGCATTGCCAGGAAAAACTGAAATTCCCCAACAATTAAAAAAATCTGTTTTTTGCAAACCTATATAATGCCGCACAGTAACGGTTATCGTGGGAGAAATGAACCAAAAATGGACGGGAAGATAGTATTTTCCATATTGCTCTGCTTTGGACTGATATCCGGGTGTTTGTCCGGTCAGGATTCCGAAAAAGGTACCCTTCGGCTTACATCGTCGCCTTCCGGTGCTGAAATTTACCTTGACAATCAATTCCGGGGAACTACACCCGTAGATATTTCCCGTGTAGAACAAGGAAACCATACACTCGAATTCCGTTATCCTGGATATCAGAGTTGGGCTGCAGCTATTTCAGTGTCAGCAGGAACCTCCAATTATTTTGCTGCCTTAACCCCCCGTCCCGATATACAGGGATCAGGGAAAAACACATCTCAGACACCAGTTCTTCCGATGAAAGTTACCGTTCAGGCTGTCAAACCAACCATTATTCTCGGAGAATCGATGTTATTTTCAGGATCTGGTCCCGGTTCCAGAAGCGTATCCCTCACTGTTTATGGTCCAGGGTATTATTCTGAGGGAGTACTTCTGGATCAACCCAAAATCAATTCAGCCGGTTTATGGAGTTATGTGTGGAATCCGGGATTTTCTCTTCAATCGGGTTCCTATACGCTGGTTGTGGTGGATGATTCAAGGACTTCATCTGACAGGGTAGAATTCAAGGTAATCGGAGGGGGAGAAGTAACCGTTGCCTCGAATAGCTATTCAGCCGCCAGGGGTGAGACCGTAATTTTTTCAGGCCGATGCACAACAGGTGCAGAAAATGTCTTGCTGGTTTTATATGGGCCCGAACGATTCTCAGGAGGCGTTGAGTTGGGGTCTGTTTCTGTAACGGCTGATAAAACGTGGAATTTTAAATTTACCCTTGATAATTACATGCCCACCGGACATTATACCCTGTATGTGTACGATATTCCAAGAACATCTTCCAGTACAACACAATTTACGATCGGTTTCACTTCTTAAAAAATTCCCCCTATTTTATCGTATGAGAATTCAAAAACCTCCTCACCTGGCTGGGGGTTCTTTTACCAACAAAATACTCATCAATTCCTCTTTAAAGCATGGATATTTTTAAAAAAAACGGGAAATATTATCCCAAAGGTAAGAAAAACCGTTCAGATGTACCCGATACCTATTTGAAGGATTTTATACTAATACTCGTTCGGAGAACATACATGGGCATAACTAAGAAATTCCTTAACATGTTTAAATCAGGAAAAAGCGAGGACAGGGGGGAAAAAGCACGGGAGGACGCACAGGGTGGTACGCAAAAAATGGGATATGAAAACTTCCTTACAGCCCTACATGACGGGGATCTGGATACCCGTTGGAGTGCTGTTCGATCCGTTGGCAACCTTGGCGAACCATTCATCGAACCGCTTATCGGGGGCTTAAAGGATGATTACTGGATCATCAGAAGAGGGTCCGCAGACACTCTGGGAAAAATCGGGGCTCCGGCCGTGGGACCATTAATTGAGGCACTTCATGAACCTGGAGACGATGTCCGACAGGAGATTGTGCGTGCCCTGCAGTTGATCGGTGAACCATCTGTGGGTGCATTAATACAGGGAATGAAACATAGTCATCCGTTTGTCAGGCGCGGTGCTGTCCAGGCACTCGGCATTATGGGAGAAACGCGGGCTGTCCCCCAGCTTATTGAGTCACTTAAAGATTCTGATGCCATGGTGAGGTATGAGAGTGCAGTTGCACTTGGCCGTATAGGAGATCTTCGGACAATCAGCCCTCTGATAGAAACACTGAATGATGTAAAAGAACAGGTCAGGATGGCTGCGATGGCTACACTCTGTTCGCTTGGAGATCCTTCAATAGATCCCCTTATCCATGCACTTGTTGATCCAAACGAGGATATCTGCCGCAGGGCGACACTCGCTCTTGTCACTATTGGCGAACCGTCAGTGGATTCATTGATAAAATCCCTGAGTGATCAGAACCCCGGTATCCGTAGGGGTGCGGTGGAGGTGCTGGGGCAGATTGGAAATACACGGGCAATCCCGCCGATTATGAAAGCGCTCGATGACCCTGAAAGAACGGTCAGGATTGAAGTCGTCAAAGCACTTGCGGCCCTGGGTGTTCCTGCTATCGCACCCCTTATGCAGGTATTCCGCGAAGGAAATCTGATGATGAAAACGAGCGCTATGGAAGCGCTCTGGATGCTTGGGCAGCCTGCAACAACGCCATTGATCATGGTCCTGAAAGATGATCAGAGCGATGTACGGAAGCGTGCGGCACTCCTGCTCGGTGAAATCGGTGACCAGAAAGCGGTTGACCACCTCACAATACTCCTCAACGATGAGAATGTTACCGTCAGAAGGGAAGCGTTCGAAGCGCTTGAAATGATCAAGAAACGAAACGCATAATAATCCTCTTTAATCTTTTTTCTCAAATACCATTCAATAATTTTCTCCAGTTTTTTCAATTTACCTGCTTTGGACCAGTACCCGTTCTTTATCGTAATCATCATAACCTCCCGGATACCTTTTTCATGCATGATTTCTCTTGCTGACATCCGGGCAGCGGAAAAGAGGATTTCTCCCTGCATTATCCGTACTCCTCTTGTGTTCTCACCCACATTTTCTGAGATGACAGGGGCACAAATCTACCTCAAGCTCGAAACCCTGCAGAAAGCCGGATCTTTCAAGGTGCGGGGTGCCTCGAATAAAATTTTTTCTCACCTGACCGAAATCGGGAATAGAGGAGTCGTCGCGGCTTCGGCCGGAAATCATGCTCAGGGTGTTGCGGTCGCAGCTCATTCTGCCAATATTCCGGTTACCATTGTTATGCCGGAATGGTCTTCTCTCTCAAAACAGGAAGCTGCCAGGGCTTATGGAGCCCAGGTCATTATTCATGGCAGGTCATTAGAGGAGAGTATTGAAAAGGCACAGGAAATTGCTCGTTCAGGTCTGCTATTAATTCATCCTTACGACGATGAGGAAGTCATAGCCGGGCAGGGAACCATTGCTCTTGAGATTTTTGCTGATCTGCCGGACGCAGATATGATTGTAGTACCGGTTGGAGGGGGAGGATTGATAGCCGGTATCGCGGCTGCGGCTAAAGAACACAACAAGGATATTAAAATCATCGGAGTCCAGGCTGATGCCTGTCCGTCAGCACGAGAAGCCCTGCGGA